>JAQBPL010000346.1 GCA_028287545.1 Vulcanimicrobiota bacterium
AGATTCTCGGCCTGCTCGCCACCGGGCTCACCAACCGCGAGATCGCGCAGCGCCTGATCCTCTCCGCCCGGACCGTCGAAACCCACGTCGCGCGGGTCACCGGAAAGCTCGGCGTCAACTCCCGCGCCCGCGCCGTCGCGCGCGCCATCGCGCTCGGTTTGGTCCCTTCGCCCGCTTCGGCGTGATCGTTCAGTAAAACTACGGACGGCCGCGGCCACGCGGCGGCCGTACGATGGGCGGGTCGCGCACGCTTTCGTGCGCTTGAAAGGGAGAACCGCTCATGGCAGTAGAGGATCGTGACTCACAGGAATGGCGCGTCGAGTCGCTCGTCGGCTCGCGCGTGCTGCTCGGCGCGGGATTGATCTCGCTGCTCGCCGGCGCCGCGTTTTTCGTCAAACTCTCCAACGATCATCAATGGATTCCGCCGCAGGTGCGCATCCTGTGCGGCTTGTTCGCCGGCCTCGTCCTGCTCTTCGGCGGCGCGTGGCAGCTCGGCAAAGCGCGCACCCTGGTCGCGGAAGGCGTCACGGGCCTGGGCGCGTCGGTGCTGTACCTTTCGCTGTGGGCTGCGTACGGGCCGTTCGGCCTGATTCCGCGCGAAGTCGCGCTCGCCGCGATGGTCGCGGTCTGCGCGGCCTTGGCCGCGATCTCGTGGCGGCGTAATAGTCAGAACGTCGCGCTGGCGGGCTTGGCCGGCGGGTATCTCACGCCGCTGCTGCTGACAGGCGGGTCGTTTCCGCCCGCGACGCTGGCGGTCTATCTCGCGGTGCTGAGCGGCGCGATGCTCGCGCTCGCGGTGCGCTGCCGCTATCGCCTTGTCGAAGCCGCGTCGTTCTGCGCCGCGCTGCTCTACGCGCCGGCGTTCGTTCCGTCCGCGGAGTGGACGCAGACGCAGAGCCTGCTCACCGCGACCGCGCTGTTCGCGGAGTTCGCGGCAGGGCTGTTCTTCATCGCACGCCGCGACGCTCGCGTCGATACCGCGCGCATCGCGCTGCTGGTCGCCGAAGTGGCGGCCTATCTCGGCGTGCTGGAACTCGAACTCGGCTGGGACCAGCACATGCTCGCGTTCGCCGACGCCGCGCTCGCGGCGACGCTGCTCGCCGCGGTGGCCTTCCGCGTTCCCCCGGCGATGCGCGCGACGTATGCGTGGCTGGGCTTGGGGATCCTCACGCGGGCCGTCGACGCATGGGGCGGCTCGTCGGCCTTGACCGCGACGCTGGCGATCGAAGGCGCGAGCATGGCCTTCGCCGGCATCCGCAGCGCGCGTCCGTGGATGCGGACGGCGGGGTACGGGGTCGTCGCGCTGGCGGCGTTCGGAGCGGCAAGCCAGCTCATGGGCGACGTCGAGACGCGGGCGTTTTTCAACCGGCGCGCGTGGGATGTCGCCGCGGTCGTGGTGTCGCTCGTGATGGTGATCCGCGACGCGCGCTCGTACGGTCCGACGCTGCGGCAGTTGGAACGCGATGCAGTCGCGCCGCTTGCGGCGATCGTCGCGGTCCTGCTCGCCTTCGCGGGCGTCAGCGTGGAGGTGGTCACCGCGACCGCCGGGACCGGCGAATGGACCGCGACGACGCAGACGGCGCTCACCGCGGCATGGTCGCTCATGGCGACGGTGCTGATCGCGCTCGGATTCCGCGCGCGCTTCTCGCTCGTGCGCTGGATGGCGATCGGGCTCTTCGCGGTCACGGCCGCGAAGGTGTTCACGCTCGATCTCGTCTGGCTCGACGTCATGGCGCGCGCGGTGTCGGCGCTGGTCGTCGGCGCGGTCCTGGTGATCGTGGCGGCCGGATATCAGATCGTGATGCTGCGTGGGCGCGGTGCGCCATGATCGAAGCGTTGGCGGCAGGTGCGCTCGCCGCCGCCTTCGGCTCCCCGCTCGGCTCCATGTCGGCGGGCGGGGGCCGCTGGCGCGGCGGCGCGCAGGTCGACGTCGTGCGGGTGCGCACGCCGTATGCTCGCGTGGTGCTCCCGACCGCGATCGATCCGACGCCGATGTACGACTATCACGACCTGCGCGTGTACGACGACCGGGGCGTCGAGATACCGTACGTCCTCGATCTTCGCGAGCCGGAGCCGCAGCGGCGCCGGCTCGCTCCCCTCGAGCGCACGTTCACGCACGGCGCGGGGACGCTCGCGATCTTCGACCGCGGTGCCGGCGCACCGCGCTGCGAGGCGCTCGCGCTGCGGGTGGAGCGCGACGCGTACTTCACCCGCGTCGCGATCGACGCGGCGGACGACGCGCGGCATTGGCGCACGATCCGCGACGACGCGCTGGTCTATCGCGTTGCGCGTGACGAAGCCGAATCACCGGTGACGTTCATGCCGACGTCCGCGCGCTACCTGCGCGTTCGCGTGCTCGACGGGCGCGCACCCTTTCCGCTCGCCGGCGTCGTGCCGCGCTCCGCGGGAACGGGCGGCCCGGCGGTCGTGCAGGCGGCGGTGACCAGCTCCGGCGAGCGGCCCGACCGCCGCACGCAGTGGTTCATTCTCGACGCGCGCGCCGCGCACGCGCGCATCGCCGCGGTGCGAATCGAAAGCGGGACGCCGTCGTTCGCGCGCACCGTCGAGGTCGAACGAAGCGACAACGGCTCCGAGTGGACCTCGGTCGCGACGGATCGCATCGAGCGCTTCGCCGAAGGCGTGCCCCGGCTCGACGTCGAGACCGGCGACGCGGCCGGACGTTACTGGCGGATCACAATCGACGACAACGACGACGCGCCGCTCGAGGCGGTCGTCGTACGGCTGTTCGCGCGGACGAACGACATCGTCTTTCCGGTTGCGGCGGGCCGCACGTACGCGCTCCTCTACGGCGACCCCGGCCTGCAGCGTCCCGCGTACGACCTCGCGGCGCGCTTGGCGCACGAACGGTGGCGAGCCCAGCGCGCCGAGCTTGGCCCGCTGGTTCGGCGCGAGCCGGTCGCGCCGCCGCCCGGCGCCGTCGCGCCCGCGGAACCCGTGCTGCCGCGGCTGGTGACGCCGCTCTTTACCGGCGCGGTGAGCGTCCTCGCCGGCTTCGCACTACGCCTGCTTCGCAAGGGGAATCCGGGGGGCGGTGGTGGAGAAGGGGGACCGTGAGCCAGACCCGGTCCCGTACTCCGTTGACGTTGATCGTTGCCGCTATGGGCATCGTGTTTGGCGACATCGGGACCAGCCCGCTCTACACGCTCAAGACGTGTTTCGACTTGTCGGGTGTGAAGCAGCCGGATCTGCATGCGGTGCTGGGCATCTGCTCGCTCCTATTCTGGGCGCTCGTCGTGGTCGTGTGCGTCAAGTACGTCACGTTCATCATGCGGGTCGACCACGACGGCGAGGGCGGGATCCTGGCCCTCCTCGCGCTCGCCTCGCCGCCTCCGCAGTTCGGCACGATGATCCGCTCGGCTGGGCTGACGCTGGTCGTCGTCGTTGGCGCCTCGATGCTGCTCGGCGACGGAATGATCACCCCGGCGATCTCGGTGATCTCGGCGGTCGAAGGGATCAGCGTCATTTCGTCGGCGCTGCAGCCGTACGTCGTTCCGATCTCGCTCGTCGTAGTCGTCGCGCTGTTCGCGGTGCAGCAGCGGGGCACCGAAAAGGTCGGCGGGTTGTTCGGGCCGGTCATGGTCGTGTGGTTCATCGCGATCGCGGCGCTCGGCGCGACCGCCGTCGTTCGGCACCCCGAGATCCTCATGGCGCTCGATCCGCGCAATGCGGTCGAGTTTCTGTTTCGCAACGGGATCGCGAGCTTCATCGTGCTGGGCGGCGTCGTGCTGGCGGTGACCGGCGTCGAGGCGCTCTACGCGGACCTCTCGCACTTCGGCCGCAGGCCGATCGTGCTGGGCTGGTACTGCGTCGTCTTTCCGGCGCTGGTGCTCAACTACTTCGGCCAAGGCGCGCTGCTGCTCGCCAACCCGCACGCGCTCGCGAACCCCTTCTACGCGCTCGCGCCGACGTGGGCCCTGATCCCGCTGGTCGTCCTCGCCACCGCCGCCACGGTCATCGCCTCGCAGGCGCTCATCTCCGGGACGTTCACTTTGGTGGAGCAGGCAATCGCGTTGAATCTGGCGCCGCGGGTCAAGGTCCTCCACACGTCTCACCGCCACAAAGGGCAGGTGTTCGTCCCGTCGATCAACCGCATCGTCGCGTTCGGCTGCGCCGTGCTCATCATCAGCTTCCGCTCCAGCGACCGGCTTGCTGCCGCATACGGCCTGGCGGTGGCGTGCACGATGCTGTGCACGTCGATCGTCTACTACGTCGTCATCACGCGCGTGCTCAACTGGAACCGGCTGCTCTCGAAGGTGCTGGTGGTCGCCTTCCTCATCGTCGACGGCAGCTTGGTGCTCTCTTCACTGCCCAAGTTTTTCGACGGCGGTTGGATTCCGGTCTCGATCAGCGCCGCGATCGTCGTCATCAGCATCACGTGGCTCGAAGGACGGCGTGCGCTCCAGAACGCGCTGGCCGCGCAGCAGATCCCGCTCGAGACGGTGGTGGAGAAGCTGCCCACAGGAATGGGCGAGCAGGGGACGATGGTGTTCCTGACGCCCGATCCGCGCGGCGTGCCGTTCTTGGCCCGCCACCGGTGGGTGCGCGATCGCGCCCAAGAAGAGCGCATCGTCGTGATGAACATCAGCCGCGCGCCCACGCCGTATCTCGCCGACCACGAGCGGGTGACGGTCGAGCGGTTCTCGCTGCGGCTTATCCGGGTGATCGCGCGTTTCGGCTACATGGAAGCGCCGCGCATCGATCCGATCCTCAAGGCAACCGCGGCGTTCGGGCTGGACCTGGATCGCGACGACACGTCGTTCTTCTATGCCGACCCGAAGATCGAGCCGCTCGTCCCGGGCGGGATGCCTGACTGGCGCCGGGAGCTGTTCGCCACGCTGCAGCGCAACGCTCGTCCGCTTCCGGACGACTTGCGGATCAAGGCGGAGCGCCGCATCGAGCTCGGCGTCACCGTCGCGATCTGATCCTGCGCGGGACGGCCGCCCTGGGGGGACAAGGGGAATCGGGACGGCGACGGGGGAGAAGGCTGACCGTGAGCAAGACCCGGTCCCGGCCCCCCGTGATCCTGACCATCGCAGCCCTGGGCGTCGTGTTCGGGGACATCGGGACCAGCCCGCTCTACACCCTCAAGGTGTGCCTGGGTCTCGCGAACTCGAAGGGCGGCCTCGAGGACGTGCTCGGCATCTGTTCGCTCCTGTTCTGGGTGCTCGTCGTCGTCGTGTGCATTAAGTACGTGACGTTCATCCTGCGGGTCGATCACGACGGCGAAGGGGGCATCCTGGCGCTGCTCGCGCTCGCGTCGCCGCCCCGCGAGTTCGGCACGACGATCAAGACGTCGGTGCTGACCGTCATCGTCATCATCGGCGGCTCGATGATGATGGGCGACGGCGTGATCACGCCGGCGATCTCCGTCATCTCGGCGGTCGAAGGCCTGCAGATCGCGTCGTCCGCGTTCGAGCCGTACGTCGTGCCGATCTCGCTCGCGGTCATCGTGGGACTCTTCGCGCTGCAGCGCAGCGGCACCGACCGCGTCGGCAAGCTCTTCGGGCCGGTGATGTTCTTGTGGTTCGTCGTGATCGCCGTGCTCGGGGCAATCGCGATCGCCGCCCATCTCGAGGTCCTGCGCGGGCTCGATCCGCGCTACGCCGCGCACTTCATGCTGCATCGCGGTTTGGCGGGCTTTACGATCCTGGGCGGCGTCGTACTCGCAGTGACCGGCGTCGAGGCGCTCTACGCCGACCTCTCGCACTTCGGGCGCGGTCCGATCGTCACGGGCTGGTACATGCTCGTCTTTCCCGCGCTCGTCTTGAACTACTTCGGGCAAGGCGCAAACGTGCTGGCGAATCCGAGCACGATCGTGAACCCGTTCTACTCGCTGGCGCCGGCGTGGGCGCTGATCCCGATGGTCGTTCTCGCGACGGCCGCGACCGTCATCGCGTCGCAAGCGCTGATCTCCGGCACGTTCACGCTCATCGAGCAGGCGATCGCGCTCAACCTTGCGCCGCGGGTGCTCGTCAAACACACCTCTCAGCTCTACAAAGGCCAGGTGTACGTCCCCTCGGTCAACATGCTGCTCGCGTTCGGCTGCGCGGTGCTGGTGGTCGTCTTCCAATCCAGCGAACGGCTCGCTTCGGTGTACGGTCTCGCCGTAACGTTCACGATGCTCTGCACGTCGCTGACGTTCTACGTCGTCGTCTCGAAGGTGCTCGGCTGGAACCGCTACGCGTCGCTCGCGCTGGTCTCTTTGTTCGTGATCGTCGACGGCAGCTTCATGCTCGCGTCGCTGCCGAAGGTGCTCCACGGCGGCTGGATCCCGATCATGATCAGCGGAACGCTGGTGCTGTTCAGCCTCACCTGGCTGGAAGGCCGGCGCGCGCTCGCCAAGGCTCTAGCCGACCAGCAGATCCCGCTCGAGGACGTGCTGGAGAAGCTGCCTTCCGGGATGGGCGAGCAAGGGACGATGGTGTTTCTCACCCCCGATCCGCGCGGCGTGCCGTTCTTGGCCCGCCACCGCTGGGTGCGCGAACGCGCCGCCGAGGAGCGCATCGTCGTGATGAACATTTCTCGCGCCGCGACGCCGTATCTGACGGCGGGCGAGCGGGTGACGGTCGAGCGCTTCTCGCTGCGGCTCGTCCGCGTGATCGCGCGGTTCGGCTACATGGAGTCGCCGCGAATCGATCCGATCCTCAAGTCGTGCGCGGCCGCGGGGCTGGATCTCGACCGCGACGACACGTCGTTCTTCTACGCCGATCCGAAGATCGAGCCGCTCGGCCCCGGCGGGATGCCCGACTGGCGGCGCGAGCTCTTCGCCACGCTGCAGCGCAACGCGCGACCGCTCCCCGACGATCTGCGGATCACCGCCGAGCGGCGCATCGAGCTCGGCATCACCGTCGCGATGTGACCGTGCAGTGATCGTCACCGTTTCACGTGCCTATGGGGCCGCCGCGCACGACGTCGCGGCTGCCGCCGCCGAGCGATTGGGGTACCGCCTAGCCGACCGCGAGCTGCCGGTCGTCGTCGCCGCCCGGTTGGGAACGTCGTCCGAGGCGGTCGAGAGCGTCGCGGACCGGCCGCCGTCGTTCGGCGAGCGCGTCTTGCAGCAGCTCGGCGGCGGCGTTCCGGAGACGGCGCAGCTGGGGTCGCAGACGGAAGACGACTTCAGCACCGACACGCGCCGGGCGATCGAAGGGGCGGTGCGCGAGGTCGCCGCGGCGGGCAACGTGATCGTCAACGGTCGTTTGGCCGGCGCGATCCTCGGCCCGCGGCCGGACGTGCTGCGCGTCTTCATCTACGCTCCCATGGCCTGGCGGATCGCGCACGTCTCCGAGTCGCTCGGCTGCGACGTAGCCCTCGCGCGCGAAGAGATCCTCCGCATCGATGAAGCGCGCCGAGCCTACGCGAAGATCCACTATCGCGTGACATGGGGCGATCCGCGTAACTACGACCTCATGCTGGACACGTCGCGGTTCGGCATCGACGGAAGCGCGGACCTGATCGTCGCGGCCGTCCGAGCCGTCGAAGCGTGATCCGCGGCGAACCGCGCGTCCCCGACGCGCGCCCGAGCGCGTGGGCCGCATTTGCGTATCGTGACTTCGCGCTCTTGTGGGGCGGGCTGCTCGTCTCCAACCTCGGGACGTGGATGCAGTTCACGGCGCTCGGGTACTACGTCGCGTCGCTCGCGCCGGACGCACGCGTCGGCGCCTTCAACATCGGGCTGATCGGCGCTGCGCGCGCGGTCCCGGTGCTGCTCCTCTCGCCGTTCGCGGGCGTCGTCGCCGATCGGTATCCGCGCCGGCGCGTGCTGTTCATCACGAACTCCGTCACCTCGCTCCTCTCGTTCTCGCTCTTCGCGCTCGTCGCCACGGCGCACGCACCGCTGTGGACGCTGATGATCGTCAGCGCGCTGCAGGCGGGAACGCAGTCGTTCGACGCGCCGGCTCGTCAGAGCTGGGTTCCATTGATGGTGCCGCGAGAGTTCGTCGGCGGTGCGATCGGCCTCAACTCGGTCGCGTTCAACGCGCCCAGCGTCGTCGGGCCGCCGCTGGCCGGACTGCTCATCGCCAGCATCGGCGTCGCGCCGTGCTTTTTGGTCAACGCGGCAACGACGTTGGCCGTCGTGACCGCACTGAGTTTCATGAAGCCCGCGCCGCCTTCGAGCCGCCGGCGCGGCAACGTCGTCGAGGCGATCGTCGAGGGCGTGCGGTTCCTGATCGGGCACCCGGTGCTGCGCTGGGTCATCTTGCTCCTCGTCGTCACGTCGCTCACCGTCCGTCCGTACAACTTTCTGCTCCCGGCCTACGCGCTGCACGTCGTCCACACCAACGCGTTGGGTCTGGGTTGGCTGATGGCGGCCAGCGGAGCGGGCGCGATCTGCGGCGCATTCTTCACCGCGGCCAGCGGCGATGATCGGCGCGGGATCATCTGGGCGGTCTCCGCGGTCGTTGCGTCGGGCGGCGTCGCCGCCCTCGGCCTGACCTCGCACCTCGGGGGCGCGGCCGCGATCCTGTGCGTCATCGGTCTCGCGACGCTGAGCTTCATCGGGTCGTCCAACATCTTGCTGCAGACGCTGGCTCCGGACGAGATGCGCGGCCGCGTCGTCTCCGTCTACTCGATGATCCTGCTCGGCCTCGTGCCGCTCGGGTCGCTGATCGTGGGGTCGATCGCGGCGGTGTTCGTGCTGCGCTGGACGTTCGTGGCCGCCGGACTCCTGGCGTGCGCGATCGCGCTGGGCGTCGCGTTCACGCAGCCCGAAGTGCGCGACGCATGAACCTCGAGGCCGCCTTCGCCTACGCCGAACGCCACGCTCTGCAGGCACTCGTGGTCCAGCAGGCCGGCGCGATCGCGTTCGAGTGGTACGGCGGCGGCTACGACGCGGAGAAACCGCACGCGCTGTACAGCGGAACGAAAAGTTTTTGGGGTGTCGCCGCCGTTGCGGCGGAAGAAGACGGGCTGCTGGCGCTCGACGAACCCGTGGCGCTCACGCTTCCGGCATGGGAGCACGGCGACCGCGCGCGGGTGACGCTGCGCGAGCTGTTGCAATTGACCGCCGGGATCGGCTTCGGCGGGCTCGGCAGCACCGTGCCGACGTTCGAACGGGCGGCAGCGGTCGAGCTCAAAGACCCGCCCGGCGAACGCTTCACGTACGGCGGCATTCCGCTCCAGGTTTTCGGCGCGGTCCTTGCGCGGAAGCTGGCGCCGCGCGCGCTTTCTCCGAACGCGTACCTGCGCGAACGCGTCCTCGATCCGATCGGGCTGCGAATCGGCGCGTGGCGCAAGCTCAAGGACGGCAACGAACCGCTCCCGACCGGCGCCTTCATCGCTGCGCGGGAATGGTTGAAGTTCGGCGTCTTGGTTCGGGATCGCGGCACGTGGGGCGACCGCAGGATCGTCGCGCCGGCTGCGCTCGCGCGGTGTTTCATCGGGTCGGCGGCGAACCCGCGCTACGGCGTCGGCTGGTGGCTGAGCCCGCTCGCGCAGGTTCCGGATCTCGTGTATGCCAGCGGTTCGGGCGGCCAGGCGATGTACGTGATCCCCTCGGTGGACGCGGTCGTCGTCAAATACGGCGCGTCGTCGTCGTACAAACACGACGCGTTTCTCAAGCGGCTCGTCGGGTGATTCAGCCGGCGGTTTCGTCGGGCGGCAGATACTTCTGCCACGGCGTCGTGCGTTTGACCGTCGTGCCTTGGCCGAGCGCGGACGTGATCGCATCGAGCGAAGCGAGAAATTGTCGAAACGCGTCGTCGCCTAAAAGCTCGAGCAGATAGCGTTCGATCGCGACGGCGTGGACGCGGCCGCGTTCCAGCAGGTGCTGTCCTTCGGCGGTGAGCGTCACGCAGAGCGTGCGCCCGCCGCAGCTCGCCGGAGCCCGGCTGATCAGCTTCGCGGCCTCCATGCGTGCGACGATCGTCATCATCGCCTGCGGCGAGACGTAGCTGCGCCGCGCCAGCTCCGCGCTCGAGATCTCGTCGCCATGCTCGTCGATGAACGCGAGCGCGAGGAATTGCGTGACCGTCAACCCGAGCCGCTCGAGTTCTTCCTCGAGCGCCGCGCGGCACATCAGCTGCGCGTGCTTAAGTTTCGAGAGCAGGTGGCTCGAGACATCACGCTGATCCAGATCTTCGAGCAGCTCGAGGTGGTCGGTCATGAGCGCAGTTTCCCCAGCGGTCACGCCGACCATCCCGTGCAGCGCGTGATTTTAACCCTGCTGCCAGGTCGTGCCGTCGGCGAACGTCACCGACGCGACCGAGCATTGCGCGGCGCCGTTGCCGAACAGATCCACCGAAGGGTCGAAGTTGTGTTCGATGGCGACGTTGTTCGAGAACGTGCCGCGGTCGTCGATCGTCTCGCTCGCGCCGGCGTAGCTGACGACGAACTTGACGTCTTTGGCCGCGACCGGGGCGTGGTTGACGAACGAGATCTGCAGCGAGTTGAGCGTGGGAGAGATGCCGCCTTCGGGCAGCAAGTAGGATTGCTGGCTGACGTCGCAGCGGGTGACGCCGATGGGGTACTGGGCCTGCGGGGTCGGGGTGGTCGTGACGGCAAGCGTCGCGGCGAAGGTCATGAGGGTGGGGGCGAGGGCAAACATTGTGGTCGCGCTCCTGAGGGGGAGATTGAGTTCTTCCACCCCTTTATATCAACAAGTTGATATAAAGGCAATAGGTCGGTTTGACCTATTTTTCGGCCTTGCCGTTCATCGTTTCGTGGCGGAGAAGTAGTAGTCGACCAGCCGGAAGCCGGCGGACTCGAGGGTCGAGCGCTCCCGGCCGGCGAGGCCTTCGATCGCGGCGCAGACCCGGCGGCCCGTCGCTTCGATCTGGTCCGCGGCGGCTGAGAGCAGGGCGGCGCCGTGGCGTTGACCGCGGTGCGTCGGCTGCACGAACACGCGCACTTCCGACCACTCGGCATCGAGCGATTCGCTGGCGATCAATCCGACGGCGTCGCGATCGATCTCGCCGATCTCGACGAGCGGTGCGAGAAACGCGGGCGCGTGATCGCGGAGCACTTCGGGCAGCGTCAAGCGATCGATCTGCGCCGGCGGCCGAAACGCGACGCGGGCATCGCGCGCCGCATCCATCCGCCGCACGAACACGCCGCCGGCGGGGCGCAGCTGCAAGTCGAGTTCGAGCGCGGCTCGACGCACCACGTCGTCGCCGCCATAGAACCAGACGCTGCGGGCGCCGGTCGCGGCGAGCGCGTCGGCAAGTCGCCGGGCCGGCACCTCACCATGCGTTACGTCGAAGCGAACGATGGTGTCGCTGCCGACCAGCGAGCCGTCGGCGACGAACGCGACCGCAACTGCACGGTCGCCGTCGCGAATCGCGACGCCGCGTGCCGAGGCTCGGATCATTCGTGCGCGAGAGAGGTCGGGAAGTTGATCCAGATACACGGATATCCCAAAAAAAAAAGAGAGCGCGACGCGAGTTTCCTCGCGACGCGCTCTGTCCCCTCAAGTGGGGCTTTGGGTCTTAGGCGGCGGCCTTTTTACGACGCGCCGTCGCTTTGCGGCGGGGCGCCGCTTTGCGGGTGGCCTTGCGGACGGCTTTCTTCGCGCCGGCCTTTTTGCGCCCCGCGGTCTTCTTGCGGGCCGTCTTCTTGCGGGCCGTCTTCTTCGCGCCGGTCTTCTTTGCTCCGGCCTTCTTGCGGCCCGCGGTCTTCTTGCGGGTCGTCTTCTTGCGCGCGGTCTTCTTTGCGCCGGTTTTCTTGCGCGCCGCGGTCTTCTTGCGGGCGGCGGGTTTGCGAGCAGCGGCCTTCCGCGTGCTCTTCTTGCGCGTCGTTTTCTTTTTCGACGCGGCCTTCTTAGCGGCCATCGGTATGCGTACCGTACCTTTCGGCGTCCGCGGGTCTTACGACGGACGCGCGGTGACCGGCGGAACATCCGCCGGCTGTTGGTTGCCTACCTTATACCACTAATGCACGAATGTGCGCAACTTTTGTGCAGGGAACGCGGGATACGGCGTCGAGCGGAAGGCCGCGACACCGCAACATCGCTGCCCTTCGACAAGCCTCGGCGTGACATCGCGCACGCGGCTACGCCGTCTGCAGCGCTGGCGCACAGCGCCGCTTTCGCCCGGCACGGGACTCCGATTTCGCGCGTGATGCCCGGCGCGGCTGATCTGAAGCGACGGCCGCGTTTGTCGCTTTCCGAAGGAACCTTCCTGCGCGCGGTGCAAGGCGCCGCAATGAAACATCGTGTGATAGCGGGTGTTTGCGCATTGCTTTGCGCGTCCGCCGCCTTCGCGCCGCTCACGGCTCGCGCCGACGTGTCCGAGGCCAGCGCCCTTCAAGCCGGGCTCCTCGCTCCCGCCAACGCGTCGCTCCAGCGCGCGCTCCAGGACATCAAGAAGAACGAGGCCGACAAGGCCGTCGCTCAAGCGAATCCCGTGGGGACGCCGGAACGTCCGCTGCGCAAGCCCAGCCTCCCGCAGGGCTTCACCTATAACGTAGACGTCTCGTTCGCGTACCCGCTGAGCAACGTCGGCTTCAACGCCGGCGACCCCGGCGGCATGGACGCGGGCTTCGGCTACGCGTTCTCGCACACGCAGCGCCTGACCGCCGGGTACTACGAGATCCAGCAAGTCCCGGTCGGGTTCAGCAACGCCAACGTGCCGTTGTATCTGCAGGGCTTCACGGGTCCGGGTACCAACCTGCCGGGCGCGTCGCTGGGCACGGTCAACACGGGCGTCGTCGACGTCACGACCAAGGACAAGATCTTCCAGGTCGGCCTGCAAAACTTGTTCGTCCTCGGCGGAAAGCTGCCGATCGTCATCACCCCGACCTATCTCGCCCACACCGCGACGATCGGCGGCCACAGCGACGAGCAGCTGATCGAGTTCAACGGCTTCCCGACGACGGTTCGCCTGCGCACCGAACAGGAATGGCTGCTGCCGGTCACCCTGCCGTTCCTCTCCACGCCGCGCATGTTCGGTACCTTCAGCGCTGCCCCGCAGTGGCTGCTCCACCCGGCCGGCGTCAACCAGACGAACCACGCGCAGCTCTTCCTGCTGGGCTATCTCGAGTACCGCGCCAACAAGAAGACGACGTTCTTCTTCCAGCCGTCGCGCCTGGTGCAGTACAACCCCGTCGATCCGTACCCCGAGTACACGCCGACCATAATCTACGGGATCGCCCATCATTTCACGCCGCACACGTACGTTCAGATGACCGTACTCGAGGGGGGCGCCACGAATACCAACAACCAATGGGGCATCGTCAGCTTGACCTGCCAGCGTCTGCCATGTAACCCGAATCAGATCGCGCCCGCCATGGGCGGCCTGCACGCGGCCTCGGTGCAGATCCAATTCGGCATCGGCTCGCCGACGGTGGTGCCGCTGTGATGCAACGCGTTCAACTCGCCGCGGCGCTCGCGGCATCGGTTCTGCTCGCATCGTGCTCCGGCGGCGGCAGCGGCAAGCAGTTCACCAACGTGGTCCCGCCGGCCGGGAATCCCGGCACGGTCGCGCCCGCGCAGAAGCTGACGATCACCGGCATCGGCGACAGCCTCACCGCCGGCACGCAGTCCAGCGGAACGATGGGCGCGGCCCTCCCGGGCGACCTCGTGCACCCGCTTCCGAGCGGATTGGGATTCAGATTGCCGACTCAGGCGACGCAGGAGCACGGGTTCTTCGCGCTGCTTTGGGAACAGGCCAATGGCGTCGACATCACCACGATCAGCGATCCGACGAAGTCGCCGCTGCCGCTGTTGACGCCGCCAGGCGTCGGCGGGTTGCTCGCGCCTACCACGTCGGGATTCCCGCTCCCGGTCACCAACTACTGTGACGCGAACCAGATTCCCGCGAACAACTTCGCTACGGCCCTCTCGCTGCGCTTGAACCCGAACATGAACCCGTGGGACGTCGGCGTCCCCGGGATCACGATGCACGAAGCGCTGTTCATGACCGGCGCGATCGGCGATTGCACCGTCAACGGGGCGAACGCGCCGGCGACGTTCGTCGCGCTCAACTCGCTGGTCAACGGCGAGAGCCAGAACTTCTGGCCGGTGCTCGCCGGCTTCGGCCAGGGCGTAACGATGGTCGACGCGGCCGTCTCGCTCCACGCGCAGGTCGCGACGGTCTACCTGGGCTCCAACGATCTCCTCAAGGTCGCCTTCGCGGGCGGCGCGGCGCCGGTGACGGCACCGGAGTCGATCCACGACGACGTCAAATCGATCATCCTGAAGCTCCAGGGCGCCGGCTCCAAGGTCGCGGTCGCGAACTTGGTCGACGTGATGGGCGCCGCGACGTTCATCCCGCAGCCGGCGTATCAACCGACGCTGCAGGCGTACATCACCGCCGTCCTCGAGTCGCCGCCGAACAACCTGCCGGCGGCGATCGCCGTGCCGATCGCGACGCAGTACTCGACGGCGTATGCCGCGCAGGAAAGCGCCCAAGTCGCGCTCGGCGCGAACGGGTACTTCACGATCAACGCGCTGTTCAAGACCCTGCAGTCGGCCGCGGCGCAGATCCCCGCGCACGCGCCGCCGGTTGCGCCGACGCTGAGCGGCGGCGACTTCGTCGCGGGCGCTCTCGCCGACAACGTCAAGGCGCTCAACCTCGCGTACAGCCAAGCGATCACCGCGGCGGTAAGCGAGACCAACGCCGCGTTGGTCGACACGTACTCGGACTTCGCGGCCATCGAGGCCAACAACGGCATCAAGGTCGTCAACGCGAAGTGCTGCTCGCTGCGCTATCGCGGCGGGTTCTTCAGTCTCGACGGACTCCACCCATCGAACACCGGCTACGCGATCTTGGCCGACGAGTTCATCACCGCCCTCAACGCCAAGTACAGCCTCGGCATCCCGCTGGTCGACCCCAACGTGGTATACCAGACCGATCCGTACGGGCCGGGCAGCCCGGTCTCCGTCGTCGGCAGCGTGCTGCGGAGCACCCAATGACCACCATTCGACGATCGCTCGGTTCGCTCGCGGTCGTCTCGCTCGGCGTCGCACTTTTGGGTGCGGCGCCGACCGGGCCGGCCGCGTCCTTCCTCGAGGCCTGGGCGAAGGTTCCGAGTTATACCGCGAACATCAAGGTGCACGAGACCAAAGGCACCGACGTGCAAGACCGCACGTATCACTACGCCTACCTCAAGCCGCACTTCGCCAAGATCGACATTACCGGCGGCCCGGGCCGCGGCGGCGGCGCGGTGTGGACCGGCGGCGACACGGTGAGCGGCCATCAAGGCGGACTCCTCTCAGGGATCCACCTCAAGGTCTCGATCCACGACGGCCGCGCCGTCGACCTGCGCGGCGGGACGATCGACGAAGCCTCGTTCGAAAACGTCGCCGACAACATCAAGAGCGCGGCGACTGCCACGAACGGCGAAGAGACCGTCAACGGCACCGCGTACGACACCGTGACCGTGCCGTTCAAGGATGCGAACGGGGCGACGAAGCGCGTGATCTTCTTTTCGAAGACCACGCACCTCCCGGCCCGCCGCATCACGTACTCGGGCGACGCGGTCGTCTTGAACGAGGAATTCACCGACGTGAACACGGCCGCGAACCTCAAGGAAAGCGACTTCTAGGAACGGTACCTCTCGCGCGATGCGAGAGATGCACGAGTGACGACGCTCATCGACGGCCGCCGGATCGGCTACGACGACTCCGGCGGCCCCGGCGTTCCCATCGTGCTGCTGCACGGCTTTCCGCTCGACCGGAGCGTGTGGGACGAGCAGGGCGTCGCCCTTGCGCCGACGCGCGTGGTGCGCATCGACCTGCGCGGCTGCGGCGAGTCGGAACCGAGCGACGGTCCCGCGCTGATGGAAGTGCTGGCCGGCGACGTCGCCGGCGTCCTCGACGTACTCGGAATCGAACGCGCGGCCATCGCGGGGCACTCGATCGGCGGATACGTCGCGCTCGCGTTCTTCCGGATGTACGCCGAACGCGTCGCGGGGCTCGCGCTCGTGGCGAGCCACGTCGCGGCCGATGCCTCGCGCGCGAACGGCGGCTCCGAGGAGCAGCGCGCGCTCGCCGCCGGGCGCGACGCGCTCGCCGCGCGCCTCGAGTCCGACGGCACGATGGACGCGGCGATCGAGAGCTACTTACCGCGCTACTTCGCGCCGCACGTCTACCGCGACCGGCCGGACCTCGTCGAGCGCGCGCGGGCCGTGATGGCGCGTCAACATCCCGGCGGCAGCGCGCAGCTGATCCGCGGCATGAAGGAGCGCGTCGCCGGCGACGATCTGCTCGAAGACATCCGCGTCCCCGCGCTCGTTATCGCGGGCGCCGAGGACTACTACCTCAAGCCCGAGACGCTGCGCGAAACCGCGGCGCGCATCGCGGGAGCAACGTTCGTCGAGCTCCCCGCCGTCGGCCACCTCCCGATGTACGAGGCCCCCGAACAAACGACGATCGCGCTCGCGAGGTGGCACGAGTCCCTGTCACCCTGAGCTTGTCGAAGGGCCCTCGTCGCGAATAGTGCCGCAATGCACCGTTCGACGCGCGGCACCATTGGTGACGAAGCCCCTACCACAAGCTCAGGGTGACGACGGTTACGTGAAGATCTGCCCGACGAAACCTCGCGTGCAATTGGTGTTCGGCGCGTTCAAGTACACGCTGTACGTGCGGCCCGGCTGAAGACTTCCGTTCAGGCTCCCCGCGTAGTAGAAATCGTTGGTGTACGGATGCGGTCCGTTTGGATCGGGTACCGCGGTGAGGAAACCCGTATCGATCTCTTGGCCGAAGTTGTCTATGAGGTTGAGATCGAACTGACTCGTGAACCCATTGAGCTGATCGGTGTTGGTGCTATCGACGATCTCGATCTGATTGCCGTTTTGCGGAAAGCCGGGGGTCGGGCGCGCCACGGAGAGATTGACGCCGTTCGAGTCGCAAATCGCGGTGCTGCCGGAGTTCGGGATGCCGCTGGTACTGCCGCCGCCGCAGCCGGCGACGATGAAGATCGATGCGGCAACCAGTGCGGTCCGCGTGAGGCGCGTTGAAAGAAGCGTAAAAGTGCGCAAGGAAGGGCTCCTCGAATACGGTAGCGGACAAGTGACCCGCTCGTACCCGTTTCCCATCCATCGGCTCGCTCGCTTGACGCGCGGGACTGCAGAAGGAGGGACCGGTTCGCAAGGTGAGCGGATGAACACGAAACGCCGCCGGTGTCGCGCGCGCGCTTAGAAATTCCTAAAAATTTGCTGGGGTGCGGCTGGGAAATCACAAACGCACGGTTGTCACCCTGAGCGAAGTCGTAGGGCCCTCGTCACCAATCGTGCCTCGCGGTAAACGGTGATCGCGAGGCACGATACGTGACGAGGGCCCCTCGACAAGCTCGGGGTGACAACGAGCGTGACAAGTCTCAGGCGATGGCGCGTTCCGGGGCGATTTCGAAGCGTTCGTGGCGAGCGGAGTAGGTGCCGAGGCCTGCGGTTGCGGTGCGGAGCTCGGTTGCGTAGCGGCCGAGTTCGGATTGCGGGACGAGCGCGACGATGCGGTCCCAGCCCGCCTTATCGGCCGTCTCGAACCCGAGGATCTGACCGCGTTTCGCCGTCAGCTGCGACACCGCGGACGAGAGCGACGCCGACGGCACGCTGGTTTCGACGTGCATCAGCGGCTCGAGCACGACCGTGCCGAGCTTGTGCAGCGCGTCGCGCACGCCCATCCCGGAGGCGGTCTTGAACGACGCTTCGCTCGAGTCGACGTCGTGGAAGGCTCCGTCGAAGAGCGTGACGTGGATGTCGGTGACCGGGAAGCCGTGCGGGCCGCCGGTCGCGAGCGCTTCGCGCACGCCCTTTTCGACCGCCGGGAAGAATTGCCGCGGGACGACGCCGCCGACGATCTTCTCTTCGAACGAAACGCCCGCCCCGCGCGGACGCGGCTCGAAACGCAGCTTCACGTCGGCGAACTGCCCGTGACCGCCGGTCTGATGTTTGTAGCGCGAGTGGATCTCGGTCGCGCTCTGAATCGTCTCGCGATAGGCGATCGAGGGCGGATGCGTTTTGACGTCGACGTTGTATTTGCGCGCGAGCCGCTCCGTCGCGGTCGCGACGTGCGTCTCGCCGCTGCCGAGCAGCTGTAGCTCGTTGGTGAACTCCGCGCGCGCGACGCGCAGCGCCGGATCTTCATCCATCAAGCGCGCGAGCGCCTGGGAGAGCTTCGCTTCGTCGAGCCGCTGCGCCGGCGCGATCGCCACCGCGAACAGCGGTTCGGAGAGCGGGACGGTCGGCATCAGCACGCCGGCGCCTGGGGAGCTGAGCGTGTCGCCGGTGCCGACGCCGTCGAGCCGTGCCAGCGCGACGATCGAGCCGGGCCCGGCCGACGTGACCGCTTCCTGCTTCTTGCCGAAGAGGCGCACGATCCCCGACAGCCGCACCGGCGTTCCGCCGCGTGATGCATCGACCAGCGGCGTCTGCGGCGTGAGTTTGCCGGTAAAGACGCGCACCACCGAGAGTTTGCCCTGCTGGGGGTGCATGATCGTCTTGCACACCTGCGCGATGACGGGACCGTCGGCGCGCGGAACGACGGGGCGTCCGTCGACGTCGTGGCGCGGTTCGGTCGCCGGCGAGGGAAACATGCGCGCGATCGCGTCGACCAACGCCCACGCGCCGAAGTTCTTCTCAGCGCTGCCGACGAGCACCGGGATGATCTGATCGTGCGAGCAGTCCTCGCACAGATCGCGGTCGATCTCGTCTTGCGGCGGCGCCTGGCCTTCGAGCAATTCTTCCATCAGATGGTCGTCGAAATCGGCGAGCGCTTCGAGCAGCAGGGTGCGCTGCACGTCGACGTCGTCGTTCATCTGGGCGGGAACGTCGATCTCGGTCACGCCGCCGTTGCTGCGGAACGCTTTACGGCATGCGAGGTCGACGTAGCCGACGAACGTCTCGCCTTCACCGATCGGGAGGTGCGATGCGACGACGTGCGGCCCGTACGCTT
>JAQBPL010000377.1 GCA_028287545.1 Vulcanimicrobiota bacterium
GTGGTGTGCAATCGTCGTCATAGTACCTACAGCAAGCGAGGTCGGCGGTCCGGGACCGCCGAACGGGGTCGGCACTGATGCGGACCCTGACGGAAGCTTTCGCGCCGGGCGTGCCTTCGTTACCCGAGGGGTTACGAACGCTCGTCGTTTCTCCCGACCGTTCGGTCGAACCTGGAATGACCGTTCGCGCAACCTTCGCATTCTACAACTTCGGCGGCGCCGCGGCGACCGGACTGCGCGTGCGCTTCAGCCTCCCGGAGGGGCTGCGCTACGTCCCGGGCAGCGCGCGGGTCGACGACCGAGCCCTCGACGACGCTGCGGCCGGCTCTGCACAGGTAGGCGACACGAGCCTGCTCGGCCCCAACGGCGCCGATCTGGGCGAGGTTCCGCCGGGCGTCGAGCGGCGCATCGCACTCTCGTACACCGTCGCGCCGACGATCGAGAACGGCGCGGTGCTCGAGCTGCAAGCGGCGCTCGCCGCCAACGAGACCGATGTCATCGGCTCGAACGTCGTTCGGCTCGTCGCGCAAAGCTCGCCGGCGCTGCAGAATCCCGACACGTTCGCGTCGCTCGAAGCGGTGCGCGTCGCCGAGCCGGGCGAAGAGATTCTCGTCGCGGCGCGCGTGCACAACAGCGGTCATGCGACGGCGCACGATGTCGTCGTCGTGCTTCCCGTGCCGGACCGCACGACGTACGTCGCCGGGAGCGCGCGCGTCGACGGACGTGAAACGCCGATCGACGAACGCGGCGGAGATCCGTTCGGTTTCGGCAACGCGACGGTCGCGAGCCCCGCGCTCGCGGCGGGCGCGACGCTGGTCGTCGAATATCGCGCGCGCATCGACACGCCGCTCGACGACAACACGCGCATCGTACTCGGCGGTGCGGTCGCGGCGAGCGAAACTCCCGAGTTCGAGCTCGCGCGCGCGGAGCTGACCGTGCGCAGCGCCAGCCGGTTCGACACCGACGCGACGCGTCTGGTCGTCGACGCGCCGAGCGAGGTCGAACCCGGCCGCCGCGTGCGCGTCGCGCTGGTCGCCGAAAATGACGGGACGTGCGCGGCCGAAGACGTCCGCGTCCGGCTGAGCCTCCCCGACGGCCTGCGTCATGCGCCGGGCTCGCGCGCGGTCGACGGCCGTTCGGTTGCCGACGGCGAGACGCCGGGCAGCTTCGTCTTCACGCGAGTCGAGGCCGGCCGCCGGGTCGAGGCGTCGATCGACGCATACGTCGTCTCACCGGCGGTCGACGGGACACCGCTGCCGATCACCGGTTCGCTGCAATGGCCGACCGGGTCGCGCACCTTCGAACGCAGCCTGCACGTCCGCTCGACCCCACGCTTCCTCGAGGGGCGCAACACGCTCACTCTCGACGGTCCGGCGCAGGTAACGCCCGGCGGCGAAGTGCGCGCGACCGTACGCATCGCGAACGACGGCACGGCGCAGGCCACCGGCGTGCGGATCGTCGTCGAAGGCGACCCCGCGCTGCAGCTCCTGCACTACGTCGACGACACCGGCGAGGCGCGGGTTCAGCCCGGCGGCGTCGACCTTGGGACGCTTGCGCCCGGCTCCGCGCACACGCTGGTGCTGGTCGGAACGGTCGCCTCGCCGATCGCCGACCGCTCCGAGATCCGCCTGCGCGCCCGGCTCGAGAGCGATCAGACCGCCGCCGTTCCGCTCGGGCAAGTCGAACTGGTCGTCCGTTCTCGGCCGCGCTTCTCGCCGGCCGGCGTGACGATGGCGTACGCCGCGAGCGAACCGCTCCGTCCCAGCCGGCACGGCGACGTCCACGTCGCGCTGCTCAACGAAGGCACCGACGTCGCGCGCGACGTCCGCCTCCAGCTCGAGATCAGCAGCGCCGCGCGAATCGAAGCCGTCGAAGGCGCGACCCGAGTCGGCTCCGCGTTGCTCTTCGGCGACGTCCAGCCCGGCGCGCGCGCCGAAGCGACGATCCGGCTGCGCCTCGCGCGGCTGGTCGCTCGCGGCACGACGATCGCGGTCACCGGCCGGCTCGAAGCCGTCGGTCTGCTGCCGTTCGGCATCGCGCCGGTGACGATCCCCACCGTCGCCGAGCCGCGTTTCGACGAAGGCGCCTCGCTGCGGACCCAGCCGTCCGAAACGGTCGACGCCGGCGAAGCGCTGTTCGTGCGGCTCGCGGTGCGGAACACCGGCGACGGCGCCGCCAACCGGGTCGGCATCCGCGCGCAGCTGCCGGTTCGCACCACGTATCTGCCGGGCTCGACCTCGGTCAACGACATCCCGCTGCTCGACATCGACGGCGGGTCGGTCCTGTGGTCGAAGGCGGGCCTGAGCCTCGAAGACGTCGATCCCGGCGTCGAGATCGGCGTGCGCTACTGCGTCATCGTCAACACGCCGCTGCCCGCCGGCACCTTGATCGACGCCCACGCCGACGTCACGTGGGACGGCGGCGGAACGCTCGGCCTGGCGTCCACGCCGGTGCGGGTCCGCTCGTCGCCGGCCTTCGCGGTGCGCGCGCACGGCCTGCCGTTCTCGGTCTCCGGGATCGCGCCGCGGACCGTCGACATCTTGCGCGACGTCGCCGATCAGCGGCGCGCGCAAGTCCAGCTCCCCTCGCCGCCGCCTGCCGCGCTCGCACCGAACGTACCGGAGCCAATCACCTACTACCACGACGACGAGCCGCTCGAAGCCGCGTTCGCCGACGCGCGGCCCGTACCGCCGGAGCCCTACCTCGACGGCGACGGCGCGATCGCCGTCGCGTCGCCGCCCGAAGCGGCGCCGCGTTTCGTCGTCGCCGAACCCGAAGCGCCCGCCGAGCCGCAGGCGTCCGCCGAGCCGCAGGCACCCGCGGAACCCGAAGCAACAGCGCAAGCCGAACCGCTGGCCGAGACGATCGAAGCGCCGCCGGCGTTTGCGGTGGCGGCCACGCCGGCCGTCCGCGTCGCGTTCGCCCGCGACGCGCTCGAACGCGCGCTCGCGTTCCTCGAGCAGTCCGACTACGGCGGTCTGGTCACCCACATCTTCGCGATCCGCACGTTGGCCCCGACCGCGTTCGTCGGCTTCGACGGCGACGTTCCGGGGAAACTTGCCGCGGAGCGCGAGGCGCTGCGCGCCGTTGTCGACCGCCTCTTCATCAAGATGCGGATGCCGCGCTACGCGCTCACCGCCAAAGACATCGAAGACCGCGCCAGCCGCGCCGCGCTCGTCGACTTGGTCGGCTCGCTGGCCGGCGCGCAGCCCGCCGACGATCCGGGGATCGGCGACGCGGCGATCGTGCTGGAAGGGCCGCTCGACGTACCGCGGCTCACCGCGCAGCTCGAAGCGCTGCAGAACGAGCCGCTCGGCACAGCGCGCCCCTGGCTCGTGCTCGCCGACCTCTTACCGTCGGCCTTCGCGAAACCCGGCGGCAGCGCCGCGCTCGGCGCGTATCGCAGCGCGTTAATCGCAACGTTCACCAACGTCGCGGCGCTGCCGAGCGACGAGTTCCACCGCGTCCTCGCCGGCACGCAGAACGCGGCGCTCGACGCGGCGCTCCGCGACGTGCGCTCGGCGTTGCGCGATGCGCTCGAAGCGACCGCCGTCACGACGTAGGTGTTCGGCCACGATCTTCTGCACTCGGATTTCGTAGCGCCGGGGCTTCTGCTCCTCGTGCTCGGCCTCGCGCTGGTGGGGATCGCGCAGTTCTGGCCGCACCCGCGCGCGCTGACGGCGCCCAAACCGATCGAAACGATTCTGCTGCCGCGCCCGGCCGAAGCGGCCAGCACGGTAACGAATTTCGACCGCGAAATCACGTGGCCGACGCTGATCGACGAGACCGCAACGAATCTCGACGACGCCGAACGCCGTACGCTGATCGACGGCCTCGCGCTCGTCGCGAGTCACTGGAGCACCGGCCTGCTCACCGCCGCGTTCGAACAAGAATCCGGCGACCTGCGCATCGCCGTCATCGAAGCGCTCGCCCACAGCGATAGCGCGACAGCCGCACCAACCCTCGAACGCGCCTACGCCTCGTACGCCGTCGCCGAACGCTACGCCGCCATCGAATCCGCCTCACGCCACGCGAACGTCCCGCTCCTCGAACGCGCGCTGCGCGACACCGACGGCTCGATCGCCCTCGCCGCCGCCTACGGCCTCCACCGCGCCGGCCGCAACGACCTCGTAGACAACCACCTCAGCACCCACACCGACGCAAGAGCCAACGAAATCCGCCGCATCCTCCCCATGCTCGAAATCATCGAATCGCGCTAACGCCTTTTCGTCATGCTGAGCCCGTCGAAGCACGAGCCACAATCGTGGCGCACCCTTCGACAAGCTCAGGGTGACAGATGCCGCGTGCGTGCCGTGCGACCATGAGTGACCAGGGCCCTTCGACAAGCTCAGGGTGACAGAGAGAATCCCTCAAAAACAAGGCGTCGATGCGCACCAAAGCCACGACGCATCCGCGCGGAAATCCGCCGACTCCAATCGTGCCGGGGGTTGGGGGGGGGGGGGGGGGGGGGGGGGGGGGGGGGGGGGGGGGGGGGGTTGGGGCGGGGGCTGGGGGCGTGGCTGCGCTCGCCGCTCCCGATCCGGGTCCTCCTCCGTCATGGCCACCACCCCCGACCCGAAACATCCCGGCCGCCCCAAAGGCGAGCTTCCAAAGAACTACC
>JAQBPL010000008.1 GCA_028287545.1 Vulcanimicrobiota bacterium
TGGCCGGCGACCCCGCCGCCTTCGCACTTCACGTCGACGTTGAAGCGGGTGAGCGACTGGGTGACCTCGAGCGGCTGGCGCACGATCATCTGCAGCGACGGACGCGGGAAGTACTCGTCCACGGCGCGCTTGTTGATGGTGATGACGCCCTGGCCGAGCGAGAGGCGAACGCGGGCGATGCCGCGCTTGCGGCGGCCGGTGCCGAGGAAGTTATCTGCGGTCTGCATTTAGGCGAGGGGCTCCGGCTGCTGGGCTGCGTGCGGATGCTCCGCACCGGCGTAAACGTTGAGGCGGCCGAGCTGGACGTCGCGCATGCGATTCGTCGCCAGCATTCCGCGCACGGCGCGCTCGATCAAGCGCTCCGGGTACTTGTCACGGACCTGCGCGGCCGTTTCCGTCCGCAGCCCGCCCGGGAAGCCCGAGTGCCGGTGGTAGACCTTCTGGGTCCACTTGCGCGGCGCGAGCTCCACCTTCTCGGCGTTGAGCACGATGACGTGATCGCCGTCGTCGATGTGGGGGGTCCAAGTCGGCTTCGTGCGGCCCGAAAGGGCGCGCGCGATCCGTACCGCGAGGGTTCCGAGCCGGAGCCCGGTCGCGTCGACGATGAACCAATCGTGCTTCGTCTCGGCCGTTTTTTGCTGATATGTGCGCATGGGGTCCGTCGGATGGCAAGAACGCCGTGGAGAGCCCACGGCAACCTGAGAAGTATACGTTCTGGGCAGACCGGAAGTCAACCGAAGCCGTCTAGCCCCTGTCGGGACTCGATAGAGATGTCCCCTTTGGGACCCAAGGGGGCCCCGTCTCGGCTTTGCTCGCGTGACGACGAGGGCCCCTCGACAAGCTCGGGGTGACAAGGGCGGTCAGATCGGGGTTCTGGAGAACCGATACGTCGAACAGTAGCCTCGTTCGACCGAAGGAGCCCTGCGGTGACTCTCCCCTCCAGCCCGTTCGATCTCGTTTTGCTGGCGGTCGCCGCCGTCGGGCTCGCCGCGGCCCTCGCGGCCGCGCTGGCCTACCGCGGCGCCCGGGCCGACGCCGCAGCGCAGCGCGCCACCCTCGAGGGCGCGCTGTTCGTCGCCGGGGTCAGCACCCTTGAAGACGCGATCGCCTCGGTCGTCAGCGCGCGGCGTACCGTGCAGGCGGTCCACGCCCTCGGACCGTCCGTCGACGAGATCGTCGAGCGCCAGCAAAAGGTCGCGACCGCCCTGCGCTCCCAAGACGGCGCCGTCAGCGAAGCGCGCGGTGCCGCCGGCGACGCCGGCAGCCATCTCGGCACGGCGAACGCCGCGGTGACGGAACTTGCACGCGGGGTCGGCGACTCGTCGGCGGCCTTCGAGGAGACCGTTTCGTCGATCCGCACGGTGAGCGGAAACATCGGCGGGCTAGCCGACACGGTCAACGCGGTCAGCTCGGCGATCGGAGAGCTGGCGGTCTCGATCAATCAAGTCGCGGGCAGCGCGCGCGAAGCGTCGACGCTCTCGCTCGAAGCCGACCGCAAGGCGAAAGACGGCGGCATCGCGGTGGAGCGGCTCGTCCAGTCGACGCGCGAGATCGCCAACGACATCGGCACCGTCGCGGCAAAGATGCAGGAGCTCGGCGCCGCCTCGGTGCGCATCGGCAACATCGTCGAGGTGATCGACACGATCGCCGACCAGACGAACCTGCTGGCGCTCAACGCCGCGATCGAAGCCGCGCGCGCCGGCGAGCACGGCCGCGGCTTCGCGGTCGTCGCGGACGAAGTGCGCAAGCTCGCTGAGAACTCCGCCCAATCGACGCGCGAGATCGGCACGCTGATCAAAGACATTCAGGCCAAGACCGCCGAGGTCGTCAAATCGACGACGGCATCGGGAACCAAAGCCGAGAGCGGCCTGCAGATGGCCGACGTCGCGGGCCGTGCGATCGCCGACATCTCGAACTCGGTCGGCGAGGCCAACCGGCTCATCGAGCAGATCTCGACCGCCGCACGCGAACAGGCCGCCGGTTCGTCGGCGATCGTGAACTCGGTCGAGCAGATGAACTTGCTGATGCGTGAAGCAGCGCGCTCGCTCGAAGAGCAGGACGTCTCGAACCAGCAGATCATCGCGACGATCTCGCAGATGCAGCGCCTCACCGAGACCGTTCACGCCGCGGTCGCCCGCCAGAAGGCCGCCTACGACCGGATCGCCGACGCCGCCAACCGCCTTGCCGCCGCCGGCGACGCGTCGCGCGACGCGAGCGCCGGCGTCGACGGCGTCGCGCAAGCGCTGCGGGAACGCGTCACGACGCTCGGCAGCGCCGCCCTCAACAGCAGTCCCGAAATGGCTCGCCTCGCGTCCTAGCCCTTGCGTCGGCCCCGCAGCGGATTACGGTGCGAGGATGACGGGGCGATACGTGTCGAGGTCGTCGTAGCGAACGCCCGCGAGATAGAGTCCGTGCGCCGGCGCCGTCGTTCCGGCCGCACGGCGGTCGCGCGCCGCGAGCGCGCCGGCCGCGAAATCCGGGGCACGATAGCCGGTCGCGGAGTCGACGAGCGTCCCGACGATCACGCGCACCATGTGATGGAGAAATCCGCGCCCGCGAACCGTGATCCGCAAGAGGTCGCCGCTCCGCTCGAACGCGATCGCGTTGACCGTGCGGACGGTTCCACCGCGTTCCGGACGTTCGCCGCAGAATGAAATGAAGTCGTGTTCGCCGATCAACGGCTCCGCGGCCGCGACGAAGAGCGCCGGGTCGATCGGCCGCGGCACGTACCACGCCCGCGCGCGCCAGACCGCTGAGGGAAAGCGGCGGTTCAAAATCAAGTAGTCGTAGATCCGCTCGAGCGCATCGAACCGCGCCGAAAATCCATCGGCGACCCGCGCCACGTCGCGCACCGCGAGGTCGTGCGGCGTGTTTCCGTTGATCGCCAGCCCCAGGCGTTCGATCGGGAACTCGCGCTCGGCGTCGAACGAGATCACTTGTCCGGTCGCGTGCACGCCGGCGTCGGTTCGTCCGGCTGCGGTGATCTTCACCGGCTCGTGGAAGATCGCGCTCAGCGCAGCCTCCAGCACGCCGGCGACGGTGCGCAACTCCGGTTGAAACTGCAGTCCGTGGAACGCGCCCCCGTCATACTCGACGACCAGACGATACGTCGGCACGGGCGACGGGTTTCACGAAATCGCCGTCGTGGCCT
>JAQBPL010000012.1 GCA_028287545.1 Vulcanimicrobiota bacterium
CCGCTCTTGATCCTGTGGCTCGGCATCGATGAGGCGCCCAAGCTCGCGATCATCGTTCTCTCGACGTTCTTTTACAACACGATCATGATCGCGGATGCGGCGCGCAGCGTTCCGCGCGATTTCATCAACGTGAGCTATACGCTGGGCGCGACGCGCCTGCAGGTTCTTCGGCGCGTGATCCTGCCCGCCGCGATGCCGCAAATCGTCGACGCGCTTCGCGTCAACGTCGCGGTCGCGTGGAATTTCCTTTTCATCGCGGAGCTGATCGCGGCCGACAGCGGTCTTGGATATCGCCTCATGATGGCGCAGCGAACCAACGCGAGCGATCAGATGTTCGTCGCGCTCATCATCGTCGCAGTGATCGGCTTCGCCCTCGACCAGGCGTTTCGGTTTGCGAAGAAAGTGCTTCTCCCATGGTCGGCGTAAGCGGGCTGGTCTTCCAGGACGTCTCCAAAACCTACGAGACGCGCGGCGGACCGCTGACGGTGCTGCAGGACATCAACGTCGCCGTCGCACCGAATGAGTTCGTCTGCATGGTCGGCGCATCCGGGTGCGGGAAGTCGACGCTGCTGCAGTGTGCGGCGGGTTTGAACCGGCCGAGCTCCGGGACCATTACGCTGGACGGGGAGCCGGTCGTCGGGCCGTCTGCGGACCGCGGGATGATCTTCCAGAGCTACACGCTTTTCCCGTGGCTGACGATCGAAGAGAACGTCGGCTTCGGTTTGTCGCTCGACGGAATTTCGGCCGCGGAGCGACGAGAGACCGTCGACCGCTATCTCGGCGTGGTCGGTCTGACCAAGTTCGCGAAGGCGTATCCGCGCACGCTCTCCGGCGGCATGCAGCAGCGCGTCGCGATCGCGCGGGGACTCGCCAACCAGCCCAGAGTTCTGCTCATGGACGAGCCCTTCGGTGCACTGGACGCGCAGACGCGCATCGTGATGCAGGATTTCTTGCTCGAGGTCTGGCGCACCACGCATATCTCGATCCTCTTCGTCACCCACGATGTCGAAGAGGCGGTCTACCTCGGAGAGCGCGTCTACGTCTTGCGCTCGAATCCGGGCCGCGTGCGCGAGGAGCTGCGACCCGGTTTCCCCGCCGCCCGCGATCATCACCTCAAGCGCAGCGCGGCGTTTCATTCGGTCGTCGACGACATTCTCGACCTCTTGCGCGAAGAAGCGTCGGCTGCGATGTGACGGCGGCGGTCGCGAGCCCGTCGCGGCTCGCGACCGCCGCCATCAAGAGTTTAGCCGGCCGCTAGTACTTCACCACGGCCTCGACGCCGAACGTGTTCTGGCGGTTGCGCCCGAGCGGGAGCGTCGTCAGCGGGTCGATGTTGTTGCTCAAGAAATTGTTGCCGTCTGAGGTATCCATGCGGTACTCGGCCCGGTAGATCATCGCCGTCGTAGGCGTGTAGTTCAGCGTCACCGTGTTCGACTGCAGCCGCTGGGCGAGACCGGTACGAAAACCCTGCTCGTCATAGAACGTTTCCTTGCGCAGCGAGATCCCGTACTTCGGGTTGAACTGGTAGTTGGCGTAACCGGCGATGCCGTTCCAGTGCGAGGTGGGGAAGGTGCCGAATGCGTCGGCGAGCTGCGTGCCGTTGTCGTAGTTTGCGATCAGCGTGAGCGCGCTCGTCGGATGCATGGTCAAGATGCCGTCGTACAGCATGCGATTGGTGTACACCGGCGGCAGGCCGAGAGCGCTGTTGCCGAAGACCGCGAAGTCGTTGCCGTTATAGGTGGTCAGGTTGACCGAGTAGCCGGGGGAAGGGGTCAGCGCGAGCGATCCCTCGAGGGTCTTCTTCTTTCCGGCAAACTTCCAATCGTCCCAGCCGTTGTTCGCGCCGGCGATGACGGTGACTTTCGGGTTCACGACGTACGTCGCGCGCACGCCCGTGAACGACGACATGATCGCATACCCGAACAGGAACGAGCGCGAGAAGTTGGTGTTGCCGGGAGCCTCCGCGACCTCGACGCCCGCGAGTCCCCAAAATTTGCCGACGATCGCCGTGAGCGGACCGCCTGTATAGGAGATATACGCCTGAGCCAGGTTTGCTCCGGACCGCGGTTGACCGTTGGACGCCACGAAGTCGGCGTCCGTCCCGAAGATGCCTTCCAGCTTCCCGCCGATCGTCTTCCCGTTGACCGTCAACTGCACGTTGGCGTCTTGGAGGGTGGGGGAATTCACGAAATCGTTCGCGGGCATGACGAGCCGCCCGCCGTTCGCGTCGAAATACGGGCCGACGGCCCCGCCGAAGACCGTGCTCGGAACGCCATTCGTGAAGCGCAGCTTATTGGTTCCGCTCGCGCCGGTATATCCCGCATCGAGCGAGCCGGAGAACTGCAGCAGCTTCGGCGGAGGAGACGGCGACGGCGCCGGTGAGGGCGAGATCGCCGGAGACGGTGAGGCGGCAGGCGCGGCTTGCGCCGCGGCGAGCTGTGGCATCGCCGCGAAAAGGGCGCACAAAGACAGAGCTCCAGCTGCGAAGCGTGTGCTGGTCAAGAGACTCCTTTGTCTGGGAAAAGCGCCGGTTCGATGAAACGCCGAACCGTGAAGGGCGCCGCAACGGGCGATCTTCGCTATTGTACGTCAGACGGACGGCTCGCGCATTCGACACGTGCAGTATCGAAGCGCCGTCGCGTACGACTGTCCTACGTCGAGACGCTCACCACGGTGCGGTGACTCGGAAGACGATGCGGCGCGGAGCGTTCCACTGCGTCGTGTTGAAGCCGTTGTTCACCTTGATCAGGAAACGGTGGTCGAAGAGGTTGTCCACCGAGACGGTGTAGCCGAGCTTGCGCGACGCGCGATCGGACTGGCGGCCGGCCGAGGCGTTCATCACCCAATGCGCCGGCAGCCGCCCCTCGCCGCTTTCGAACTGCACCGGGAAACCGGTGCCGTACTCCGCCTGCAGGGTCGCGAAGCCGAGCAGTGCCGCGCCGAAGCGCCGCGTGTAGAACGCGTTCCCCGCCCAGCGCTGATCGTGATCTTCGGGCTGGAGCGTGATGTCGCCGACACTGTCCGGCGGGAACAGGAAGGTCGATCCCGAAACGCCGCCCGCTTCCGCCCGCGAGAACGTTGCAGAGACGCCGAGGTCCGTCTTCGCGGAGGTCGCATCGAGCCGCAGCTCCACCCCCCGGTCGCGGCCGACGGCGTTGTTGAACACCGCGAAGAGCGGTGTGTTGGCGAGCTGCGTCGTATCGAGCACGTTGACGGCGGTGCGGTCGAACGCGTTGATATAGGCGCGGAATCCCGTTCGGAACGTGTGCGCGAGGCCGAGCTCGACGTACGTGTCGCGCTCCGGCTGCAGATCGTACACCGGCGCAGCGCTCGACGACGTTTGTGTGACGATCGCGTCGCGCCGCACGTCTTCGAGGCCCGGCGCCGCGTAAAGCCGGCCGTAATACGCATGCAGGACGGTGCCGCGCGCGATCTCGTCGTTGATCTCGATGCGCGGGCTCAATTGAGAGCCGCCGACGAAGCCGGTGCTGTGGTCGAAGCGCAGTCCGGCGTTGATTGCCAGCGTGCGCGTCGGCGTCCACTTGTCTTCGACATATGCGCCGAGCTGCGTGCCGCGCTGCGCCGTGTTGTCGATGAAGTCCGGCAGACCTTCGATGCGGATCAGGCTGTTCGAGCGAAAATTCTCCTGCGAGACGTCGATCCCGGCTTTGATCGCGTGATGGTCGCTCGCGTGAAACGTCGAGGCGCGCAAGCCGGTGTAGGTCGCGACCCGGTCCTCGCGCAAGCCGTTCTGCGGGGTCGTCGACCCGTCGGCATTGACCACGAACGCCTGCGTGTCGTTGGCCAAATCACCGCCGTAGGCGACGCGGTTCGAGCGCACCCACGGGACAAGGCGAAAATACCCGTTGCCGTCTCGCGAGGTGTGCGTGAACGACACGCTGGCGAAGCGGTCGTACTCTCGCTGAACGTCGTCCGTGCCCGGCGGCGCCACGAGCGGTGAGGACGGATCGTTCGGATTCGTGTTGATCGGGATCTGGAACGACGCGAATTGGTTCGAGAGGTCGGCCGAGAGCACGTCGCGCTCGCCCATCGGCAGCGCGATGCGCAGAAATTGGTCCGAAGTCGACGACTGGTCGTGCTGCGCGTCGCGCGTGGGCGCGTCGAGACCGCGGTCGCTGCGCTCCGTGTTGAGCGCGAGCGCGATCTGCGCGCGGCCGGCCTTGAAGTGCTGCACGAGCCGCGCATCGGACGAGCCGAGTTCGCCGGCGCCCAAAGTGAGCGCGCCGCCGGCCAAGCCGGAGTCCGTTCCACCGCTGACGACATTGACGACCGCGCCCTGGCGCGAGCCGCCGAACTCGGCGGGAAACGCGCCGGTGAAGATCTCGACGGCCTGCGCGTTGCGCGGGTCGATCAGCTGCGCGAAATTCGAGCTCGTCGACTGCGGCAGCGGAGCGCCGTCGAGTTCGTAGGTCAGACCGTGGAAGCCGTGCGCGACCGGTTCGTCGTACGAGAAGCGCACGACGCCGGGAACTTGCTGTACGACCGCGTTGAGGCTGTCGTTGCGGGGAAGGGCGGCCAGCCGCTGCGATCCGTAGGCGTTCTGCGAGACGGGAGTCCCGCGCACGCCCGTCGCGCTGGCGCCGGTGCGGCCGATCGTCTTCGCCGCGAATAGGTCGACGTCGAGGACCGCGTCGCTCGCGACGTCGATCGTCGCGGCGGCCGTGCCGACCGGTGAGGTCGCCTGGACGGTGTAGTGTCCGAAAGGGACGCGCGGGAACGCGAAGCGGCCGTCATCGTCTGTCGTCGCCGTGTAAACGCTGCGGTCGCCAGTCAGCGTCACCGTCACGTGCGCGAGGGGATGATGGTCGGGGCCCGTGAGGGTCCCGCGTACGATGCCTACGACGTCGGCCTGAGCGGGCGCGACCGTCGTTACAAGGGAAGCGGTGGTCGCCGCCAATGCAGCGAGCACCGAATGGGTGCGGTTCATGGAATCTCCAGCCCGAAGAAGCGCAAGCGATCGACGCAAGCCGGGCAGTTCCGCTCCTATCATCGGTCATAGGCGTGAAGAACGCCTGAAACCAAGGGAGCGGGCGCCGCGGCGCGGGGAAGGTTCGCTACCGGTTCGGAGGAGCGCGCGAAGCCCGGCGCCGCGCTCTGGCCGCGCGCGCCGGGACAAACGAAAGGCGATTAACGGACAGCCAACGGGCGCCGGCTCCGGGTTCGACGACGAAGCGAAACGCCGCCGCGAGCGCGCCGACGATCGGTGCCGCCGCAGAGAGGACCAGCCACGCCGCGACGGCGAGGGCGAGGGCGGCAAGCACGAGGGCGACGTTCAGAACCAGTGGGCAGACGTCGCCTGAGCCCGCGGCGGCGGAAGCCATCCCGGACATCCCGGGCATGCCGTCCATCCGCATCGCGTCGGCGGCGGTGAGGTGCCGGCTGCAGAGAACGAAGCCCGCCCGGGCGAGCGCGACGAAGCCGGCGGAGGCTAATCCGGCCCCCGCAGCAACGACGGCGAGCGCGCTAACGCGCGCACGGACGTTTTGCCTCATCGCCCAAGGAACGTACCGCGGAGCCGTCCGGATGACCTCGCTCGGAAGGCGGGTCCCCTTGGCCCCGGGGTCGTAGACGGGTCGCTCCGTGATCGATGCTGTGATAACCGCGATGCTGCGCGAGACGATGCCCGACGCCGAGGTGCGGGTGTTCGACATGACCGGCACCCTTGACCATCTCGAGGTGTTCGTACGCACGAAGGCGTTCCAGGGCGTCTCGCCGCTCGACCGGCACCGCATGGTCGAGAAGGCCCTCGCCCCGGCCCGCGCCGATGGGCGCATCCACGCGCTCCAAATCCGCACCGCCACTCCCGAGGACACCAATGGCTGACCTGCACGACGAGATCAAGCGCGAGATC
>JAQBPL010000023.1 GCA_028287545.1 Vulcanimicrobiota bacterium
CCGCCGGTGCGGCTCTCGATCCGAACGCCGGCGGCAATCAGCGCAAGAACATGGTGCAGGCGGTCGAGGCGAGCCTCAAGCGCCTCGGCACCGACTACATCGACCTGTACTGGCTGCACATTTGGGATGCGCTGACGCCGGCCGAGGAAGTGATGCGCGCGTTCGACGATCTCGTGCGCGCCGGCAAGGTGCTCTACGTCGGGATCTCCGATGCGCCGGCCTGGGTCGTGGCGAAGTCCAACACGCTGGCCGGCTTGCGCGGCTGGACGCCGTACGTTGGATTGCAGATCGAGTATAGCTTGCTCGAGCGCACGGTCGAGCGGGAACTGCTCCCCATGGCCGCGGACTTCGGCCTCTCGGTCGTCGCTTGGTCGCCGCTTCGCGGCGGTGTTTTGAGCGGCAAGTACTTGCCTGAAAACGCTGCCTCGGGCGCGGACGGCCGCATGAACACGCCGATGATGAAGGGCTTCGGCACCGATGTCGGTGCGGCCGATGCAGTGGTGCGCGAAACGGCGGCTGTCGCGAACGAACTCGGCCGCTCGGCCGCACAGGTGGCACTGGCGTGGCTGCGTGGGCGGCCGGCGCCGGTCATCCCAATCCTCGGCGCGAGCAAACTCACCCAATTCGAAGACAATCTCGGCAGCCTCGACGTCGCGCTCTCAGCCGAGCAGCGGGACCGGCTCGACCGCGTCAGCGCGGTGCCCCTGGGGTTCCCGCACGACTTCTACCAGAACGACGCGGTCCGGGCGATGCTCTACGGCGGCACGCGCGACCGGCTCCACGCTTAAGCGCGGCGGATTACGCCTTGTCATTCAGCAACGGCAGCGGACCTTGTCCCGCCATTGCGCCGGCGCCAAAGGCGCGTCTTGACGCTATCGTGCTGCTTTTCTCGTGAGGCCTTCGACGAACTGAAGCGCCCGCTACGGAAACACTATATGGGGGCCTATCTCTTTTCACGCAAGAAGATTGATTTCGACATCGCGATGACGACCTGCTGCATGTTCTATGGCAGTCGATTGCTCGGGAAGCGGGCCGCGACGATTAAGGAGCGCATCAACACATTCTTTGGCGAGGCCCTCCTGATCTATAAGCGCTTTTGATTCGCCACTCGTGGACTTCCAGGGGCTCGACGGACTACGGTTCCGGTCGCTTTTCGCTCTCGGCCCGCACAGCCAACGACCCTCAACCCCTCTAGGCGCGCACTCACCGAACACGAACGCGGCCCAGACGAACCTCCGGCGGCGCAGCAAGACGCGGCTGCCGGACGGTATCTGAACGTGACCGTCGAGGCGAAAGCCGCGTCGACCTCTGCGCCGTGCCGCAGAAGTAGCGCGCAGCAGCTACAAGACGGAGACCCGCTGCTGCGCGCAGGCGACGCCGGCGCGCAGCGCGGGGAGCGCGGCCGCAACCGCGGCCAGCGCGGCGATCGCGACGGCGAAGCCGATCGCGAGCGACGAGCGCGCCGCGATCACGCCGACGAGGAGCGACGGCGCGGCAAAGCCCAGGTACGACGCGACGAAGATGCGCGAGAAGATCCGCGCGCGCTGCCCGCGCGCGACCCGGTTCGCGACCGAGATCGCAGCCGCGAACGTCACGCCGCCGGCGGCGCCGACCAGCAGCGTCGCGAGCGCGACGAGCGACCACGCCGCCGCGCCGTGCAGCGCCGTCCCGGCGACCAGCGCCGTCAGCCCCACGACGACCGCGACCGCGCCGCCGATCCCGCCGCGCTCGGGCGGCCAGCCGCGCAGCGCGAGCGCTGCGCCGATCGAGGCGATCTGAAGCGCCGAGATGACGCCGGCACCGACGATCGGGTCCGTCGCGTGAAGGGTCGCGGCCAAATACGCCGGGACCATCGAGAGGAACAGCGACAAGCCCGACCAGCCGACGAAGGTGACCGGTAACGCGAACCGCAGCACCGCCGCGACCGTGCGCTGCGGCAACGGCGTCTCGGCGTCACCGCCATGCGCACTCGGACGCCCCGGCAGCAGCGGCAGCAAGCACGCGCAGACGACCGTCACCATTGCGACGGGCAGGTAGACGGCGTGCAGCGGCGCGCCGCGGTCGAACGCCGTCGCTGCCATCAGCGGGCCCAGGAACACCCCGACGCCAGAGGCGACGTTCGACCAGATCCCGGCCGCGACGCGACCGCGATACGTTTCGGTGAACGCCGCGGTGAGTGCGCCGCTCGCGATCCCCATCCCCGCGCCTTGGAACAGCCGGGCGACGACGAGCGCGGCGGTGCCGCCGGCGACCGAGAGCAGCGCGAGCCCGCTCAACGCGAGCGCGAGGCCGATCGCGACCGCACCGCGGCGCCCGATGCGGTCGGCGACGCCGCCGAGGCACAGCAGCACGGGGAGCAGCGTCCCGACGTAGGCCGCGAACACGATCCCGATGTCGCCGGTGGTGAGGGCCCACGCGCCGCGATAGACGACGAACATCGCCGCCGGCGCGGTCGTCCCCGCGAGCAGCGTCGCGAGCGTCGCGAGCGCGACGATCGTGGCCGCGTTCATCCGCGCGCCCCGGTCACTTCAAACCGGATTCGGGGGCGGCGGCGAGTAGGGCGTGAGGTTGTGCGCGGCGAGATAGCTTTGCGCGATCTGCAGATGCTGCTGCACGGCCGGCGTCAGCGTCGTCGCGAGCATCTTCAGTCCGATCTTCTGACCGTTCTGCGACTCCCACTGCAGCAGCGCGAGCGTGCGGCGGTGCATCGGCACTTGCATCCGCATGAAATCGTTGTCCATCTGCGGCTCGCTGTCGGCCTGCAGCAGGGCCAAAGCGCGGCGGCCCATCCCGTTCGTCTCCGTCTCGCGCGACGCCGGGCGCAGGTTCGTCCCGCGCGTCGCGGCTTCGAGCTGCACGGCCGAGGTGCTGTGGTCGTCGATCATGCGTTGCGCGAACTTGTGGATCGACGGATCTTTGGTGCGGTTGACGACGTACTTTGCGATATCGAGCTCGGCGGTGTTTCCGGCGTCGAGCGCGCGAACGAACTCGGCGTCGCTGGCCGGTTGCCGGTCGCCGTACATCCCGGGCGGAGGCGCTCCGCCGGACGGAGGACTACGGCGGGAGTTTGTGCGTTCACCGCGAGCGTCGCGGCGGTGAAAGCCGCGAAGACGACGAGCGCGGAGAGCGCGCGAGCAGGTTTCATGTTTTGTTCACCTTATCCTCAACTGATGTCAGCACAATTGCGGCGTCACCAGCGCTCGGTGAAGACCCCTTGGCCTCTCGCGAATAGTGGGCGCTCACGTACGCCTTTTTCGCGCCAGAGCATGCGTCCCGATGTCGATTTGATCTGAAACGACGGATTGTAGACCGCCAAATCCTACTGGATCGATCCCAGTAGCTAACGGTCACAATGGATGTCCCAACGACGAGACCCGACGGCCAATCGGTACAGCTCGGGTCACCAGGCGCCGGAACATTGATCGTTATGCCGTTGACCGCTACGCTGCGAGCAGTACGGAAGACCGTCTCGATCCCGCTTTGATTGCGAACCTTGATGGTACCGGCATCATTACCGCGACCGAACCATGTTAATGCCAGTCTACTAAGCATTGCATACCTGCTTGAAGTCGCGAATGCGCTGCTCGTGGCGGGCAACACTGTCGGGATATAGGATGGCGTCATTGCCCCAGGTCGGTTCTTGCCCTCGTGCCCTGGC
>JAQBPL010000040.1 GCA_028287545.1 Vulcanimicrobiota bacterium
CGCCGCTACGTCTCGCAACGGTCGTTCTTCGATCCGACGTGGTACGGCGCGTACCGCGCGCTGCGCCTGGGGATGCTGTACTCACAGGATCCCGCCGAGCCGCGCCCCTCACCCGGAGTCGCGACGCCGGCGCCCGATCCGACGCTGAAGACGATCGGCGCGATCAAGGTGATGGGGCCCGCCATCTACGATGTCGACGATCGCGGCGCGGCGGTTTGTCCGAACGGAGATCCGGGCCGCGCGCTCCACCTGACGTCGCGCACGCGGGACACCCAGCACCAGCTCTCCGACGTGATCGTCGAGCTGCGCTCGATGCGCTTCTGCATGATGCGCTTCGGGACGGCCGCCGCCTTGGGGTTTCACGGCATCGTGGAGCAGCACTACGCGGACGTCGGCGGCTACTGGATGCAGACGGATGGATTCATCGACGGCACGCTGCGAGTCTTCGGCGTCTCGACGCACCACGGCGTGTGGCTCTACCGTCTTCTCGAGATCCAGTTCCCGAATTCGCTCCCACCGGATACGTTCGCCCCCGGACCTTCAGAGATGCCGCGTCTCTGAGGGCGGGGCGTCGTACCGATCGTTGCGGCCGTCGGAGTAGGTGACGGGCGCGTCGGCGAGTTCCTTGTCGTCGACGTCGTCTAGGCAGGCGAGGCGCACGGCATAGAATTTTCCGCCCGAAGGCTGCTCGCCCCAGCCGTACGGACGCACGCCGCAAGTCGTGCAGAACACGTGATGCACGCCGTCGGGGTGATAATCCCTGAGACCGGCCTCACCGCGGAGCAGCCGAAAATGCTCGGGCCGTACGATCACGCCCCACATGCGCGTTTTGGTGCAGATCGGGCAGTTGCATTTGAACGTCCCGGCGGCGAGATCGATGTCGGCTTCGAACCGGACGGCGCCACAGTGACACGTGCCGGAGTACGTCTTGGTCATGAAGGGCGATGGGCCGTCAGCCGCGCGCGATCAGAGCCTCGAGTTTGTCCAAACTCATGCTCCAGCCGATCTCCATCCCGCCAAGCGCCTCGGCCGATTCCGGCGTCGAGCGCAGAACGAACGCCTGCGTCGTCAGCTCGGTCTTGCCGTCGCGGTCGGCGAACGTCGTCACCTGACGGATCTCGAACGAAACATTGTCGGCGTGCTCGACCGAAGTGATCCACACGAGACGCTCCCCTTCGACCACCTCGTCGAAGACGGCGGTCATCGGATACAGCGTGCCGTCGGGACTCTGCATCGTGATGCGAAGCGTACCGCCCGGCCGCGGATCCACCTCGCAGACCGGATTGGTGAAGCCCTTGGGTCCGAACCACTGCGCGAGGTGCTGCGGTTCGGTCCACGCCTTCCACACCAGATGGCGCGGCGCATCGAAGACGCGCACGATCGTCATGTCGGGGCGCGCCGCGCCGCTAGCTCTTCCGATCACGTTTCTTCTCCTTCGACTGCAGTTCGATCAGATAGTCGTCGAGGCGCCCGAAGCTCTCGTCCCAGAAGCGGCGATAGCCCTCGACCCACTCGGCGACCTCACGCATTGGCCCCGCGTCCAGCCGGCAGGGCCGCCACTGCGCCGAGCGGCCGCGCGCGATCAAGCCGGCGCGTTCCAGCACCTTGAGGTGCTTGGAGACCGCCGGAAGGCTCATGCGGAACGGCTTGGCCAGCTCGGTCACCGACGTCTCGCCCGACGCGAGGCGCGCCAGAATCGCGCGCCGCGTGGGGTCGGCGAGGGCCGCGAGGGTACTGCTGAGGCGATCCGCCGGTCCGCTTGAAACCATGTAGTTAAATAACCTGTCGGTATAATACGGCGCCTTTGGCCCGGTGTCAACCTCGCCCGCGCACAAGCGCCTTCAGGCGGAACTCACGGGTTTGGGTGCGCCTCGCGCGAGCGCGTACGCTTCCTTGGCGATGCCGGCAAACGTCTGGTGGTTCAGCGGAAATTCGAGCATGACGTGCAGCACGCTGAGAAAGTACAGCGCGATCATCCCCACGTCGTAACTGTACGCATAGACCGCCACCGAGCTCAGCCACACGCCGACGATGAGCGCAGCTCGGCTCTTCGAGACCTCGTGCCACTTGATGATCGACGTTTTCGAGAACCAATTGAGATAGTGGTACGTGTAGGCGAAGGCGATCAGTCGCATGACGGTGAGCCCTGCGGTCGATTCGTAGATTTCGCTCAGCGACGCGCCTGTCCCGAGATGAAAGAGCTTGATCAACTCGGCATTGAGCGTCTGGAACGAACCGTAACTGTGCCTCACGTAGTCACCTACGGTCGAACCAAGAGCTGCCGGGACGTACACGAAGAAACTCACGGCGCACAGCAGGAACACGGCAAGGGACAGCGTGCCCGAGCGGCTCTTGCTCTTCAGCGCGCCGAAGAGAACGAACGCTGCCGTAAACACGAAGACGTGCACGATCGTGATCAGCAAGAACGCAATGAGGCCAAAATACCGTGAACCGCTGAATACGACCAGCGCCAGCGCGGTCAGGCTGATGAGCGCTGCGGACATTGCCTTGTTCTTGAGGAACACCAGCAGGGACGCCGAGACGAAGACTCCATAGAAGAGCCCGATCTCGAGTGCGGGCGAGAACGTCTGCTTCAGAATCTTCTCGGCCGCCAGACCGTACAGCATGACGGCCAGCGTTACGAGAACGAGCCCCAGCCAAAACCGTTGGGCTTGCCACGCCCGCTTCTCCGGTCCGGGCTGCACGAAGTACCTTCTATCGTGAAGCCAGGAAATTTCCGTCAGATAATGCAGCGGACCCAGCACGGCGTACGACAAGAGAAACAGTTCGAACGGAAACACGTACGCCGCGACGCACGAAACGAGCGTCAAGCCGATATTGACGTAATTGATCGTGTCGGCGGTACGCTTCATGCCACCCCATAGCCGAAAAAACGCCGGCGTCGAAGACCCGCCTCCGGAACAACACCGGCTGTGACTGGATGCGCCCGCACGGAACCGCCATCCTGCGGAGCACAAGATCGGCCCCTTTATCGAAAAGATCGTGAGGTGACACCGCGCCGGAACCTCGGTCACTATAGCGACGTGAGGAACCGTGTTCGATCGACGAACCGTTTGCCGCCACCCGCGCCGGCGACGCTCCTAGCCGTTTTCATGCTCGTCGCCGGTGCCGGATGCGGCAGCCGGCAGAGTGCGCAAACGACTACGGCAACTTCCCCGACGGCAAGTTCGAGCACTGCGCCGTTTCCCGACGCGCAGGCATTGACTGCGGCTGAAACCGATAACGACAACTGGCCTCTGGCGGGAAAATCGTACAGCAACAATCGGTACACGGCGCTGACCGATATCTCCGCGGCGAACGTCGGCCACCTCAAACGCGCGTGGGTCACGCAGATCGCCGATGACGGGCAACAAGAGGCGGCGCCGGTCGTTTGGAACGGCACGATGTATCTCTCCACGCCGCACAATCACGTCCTCGCGCTCGACGCGGCGACCGGCGCCTTGAAATGGGAGAATCCGTACACGACGCCGTACGCGCTGCTATATTTTGTCAACCGCGGCGTCGGGATCGCCGACGGCAAGATCTTTGAGGGGACGCAAGACTGTCGGGTGATCGCCGTCGACGCGGCGAGCGGCAAGACGGCTTGGAACGTCCAGCATTGCCCCAACACTCAGAACAGCTGGTATTCGATCGCCGCCTACCCGTACAAGAACACCGTCATCCTCGGCACCGCCGGCGGCGACAACGGCAACCGCGGTCAGGTCCAAGCGTTCAACACCGCGGACGGATCCCTGGCGTGGCAATGGGAAACGATCAAACGCGATACCTGGCCCGGCAACACCTGGCAGCACGGCGGCGGCCCCGTTTGGGCCGGCCTCACGGTCGATCCGCAGACGGACACGGTCTTTCTGCCGGTGGGAAATCCCGGCCCGGATATGGTCGACACGAAACGGCTCGGCGGCGCGAACCTCTACACCGACTCGCTCGTCGCGCTCGACATCTCGAGCGGCAAACCGCGCGTCAAGTGGTACTACCAGCTCATCAAGAACGACACGCACGACGCGGATCCGGCGATGCCGCCCGTGCTCTTCACCGGCAAGGTTGCCGGAAAAGACGAACCGATGGTCGCGGTCGGTGACAAAGCAGGCAACTTCCTCATCTTCGATCGCACGACCGGGAAGCCGCTCCACAAGGTCGTGGTCAGCAATCAAACCGGCCTCTTCACGACGGTTCCGACGCTGACGGGAACGCACGCCTGTCCAAATCACGGCGGCGGCATCGAGTGGAACGGCGGCTCCTACGATCCGAAAACCAACCTCTTCCTGATCCCGAGCACGAACGAGTGCGCGACGTGGAAGCTCCTCAGCACGGACCCGGCCTACGTTCCCGGCCAGCCGTATACCGGCGGACCGCTGCCGAAACGCGGCGCCGGCACGGGTGTGCTCACGGCGATCGACGTCGGGACGGGGAAGATCGCTTGGCAAAAGCAGTTTCCGTATCCCGCGCAGGGAGGCGTCACGATCACCGCGACCGGCGTCGCGTTCACGAGCGACCTGCGCGGCATGCTGTACGCGTTCGATACGGCGACCGGGAAGCTCTTATGGCAGGACGACGTGGGGTCGTCGATCGTCGCGCCGATCTCCGTCTATCGCGCCAACGGGCAAACCTACGTCGCGCTCGTGAGCGGCGAAGCCGGGAACCAGCAAATCCCCACGTTGCCGAGCACGAAGGGCAGCATGGTCGTCGCGTACGCGCTCGATGCGCCGAACACGGTGACGAATTCGGCCCAGGCGCAAGCGAAGATCGAGGCGACGGTGCATGTCGCCAACACCGGCGGAGCGGCGGGCACCGGAACGGTACCGTACACGCCGGCGCAGGTGCAGGCCGGCAAAGCGGTCTACGCGGCGCAGTGTTCGGCGTGTCACGGCGCCAAGCTGCAAGGCGTGTCGGGACCGGCCCTGACCGGCGCGAGCTTCGCGCACAGCAACCTCAACGTGTCCCAGTTCCGGTCGGTCGTCACGCAGCAGATGCCGCTGACCGCACCGGCATCGCTCAAGCCCGACCAGTACGCGGCCGTCATGGCGTACCTGCTCTCGTACGATTGCGTCAAACCCACGATGAGCGAAAGCGGCGCGGCACCCTTCCCCGTGACGGATCAACCCGGCTTCAAGAGCGTGACCGTCGGCGGACGGTCGTGCCCGGTGAAATAGGCCTACCAGCCCAGATCCGGGCCGTCTTCGTCGCCGATCGGCATTCCCGGCGGCGCCGGCGGCGGATCGCGGCGCTCGGTGCGCTGCCACGGGCGGGCGAGAAATCGTTCGACGTCATCGGCGAGCAGGCGCGCGTGCGCGGCGTCGCCGGCGTCCGGCGTGCGCGCGCGATGCAGCCGCGCGGCGAGCCCGCGCAGTTGCGCCGCGGTTTCGGCGCGAACCTGTGCCATCGGCGCCTCGGCCGTGAGGTCCATCAACTGCTCGACCAACGCGCGCTGGACCGTGCGCGCGAGTTGACGCCGGTACGCATCATGCGGCCTCAGGCCGAATACCGTCGCGCTCGCGCGGCTCAGGACCTCATCGAGCCCCGGCAGGCCGGGATCGAGCGCGTGCTGCTGCACGAGCCGGGCTGCACGCTCGGGATCGAACAGCAGCCGGAACGTCATGTCCGACGCCGCTTCGGCCGGCGCGATCGCGTCGAAGACGACGCCGGTGTGCCGCGCGAACAGCTCCCGCGTCGCGCCGTATCCGAGCGGGCGCGGCGGGATGCGGCTCAAGGCGCCCGGCGGGATCGCGAGCGCATCCGGCGTCACTGTCGCAAGCACGCCCGCGAGGGCACGTCGCTGATCGGCCGCCGCCACGGAACGCAGCGGTTGTTGACCGTCGCCGCGCAACGCGTACGCGTACCACTGACCGCCGATCGCCTTTGTCGCCGCCTCCGCTTGATAGCGATGCAGGAGATACATCGGAACGAGCGCGTCTTCCAGCGTCGCAAGCGGCATGCCGCTGCGGACCGCGCGGTCGCCGAACCGCTGCAGCACGCTGTGGCGAATCGTCATGATGCGAGCAAGCTCTGCGGTCGCGTCGCGCCCGTTGTCCCACAGGTGCGCTTGCGGATGCGCGCTGCCGAACGGGCGAGCATCTTGGTCGGTGAGCAAGACCAACCCGTGCGCCCGGGCGTCGTCGAGGATGCGGTTCAGCGCCGGGGTCTCATCGCTTCCCGGCGGCAGCTGCGTGTAGCCGTACGCGATCGTCACCTTGTCCCACGCGCCGATCCCGGTCGCGTACGCATCGTGCAGGTCGACCGTGCCATTGCGGTTCAACCCGATCAGCGGGTGCGGATAGTCCATGACGGATGCGCGGCCTTCGGTACTCGCCGCGAAGTTGTGCACGAGTCCCAGCGTATGGCCAAGCTCGTGTGCGGCGAGCTGGCGCAGACGCGCGAGGACCATCTGCTGCGCCTGCGGCGAGACCTCACCGCCGCGCTCGTAGGGCTGCAGCAGTCCCTCGGCGATCAGCCAATCCTGCCGCCCCCGCAGCGAGCCGAGCGTGACGTGTCCCTGAATGATCTCGCCGGTGCGCGGGTCGGAGACGACGTTCCCGTAGCTCCAACCGCGGGTTGCTCGGTGCACCCACTCGATCACGTTGTAACGCACGTCGTCGGGGTCGGCGCCGAGCGGCAGCAGTTCGACCTTGAAGGCGTTGCGGAAGCCTGCGGCTTCGAACGCCCCATTCCACCACCGCGCACCGTCGAGCAGCGCGCTGCGAATCGGCTCCGGCGCCGCGCGATCGACGTAGTACACGATCGGCCGCACCGGATCGCTGACGGCGGCCGACGGATCCTTCTTCTCGAGCCGATGACGAACGATCAATCGTTGCTGTACCGGACTCCCCAGAGCCGCGCTGTCGTCGGCGTAATCGACGCTATAGAAACCCGAACGCGGGTCGAACCGCCGCGGCACGTAGCCGGCCTCGGGGAGCTGCACGAAGACGGCGCGCTCGTGGACGCTCATCGCTTGCGGCGTCGGCGTTACGTCGCTCACGTACCGGCCGGGATTGCCGGCGGTGAAGGTCAGCAGCGCTTCGAGCTGCGTGTTCCGCGGGAACGCCTTGAGCTCGTCCGGATCGAGCGCGCTGCGCGACGGATCGAGCTTGAAGTCGCCTTGCTTGGCGGCGCTTAACGCCGCGACGACGCCGTGCACGTCGCTCAGCGCGAAGTCGGTCGCGTCGATGAGGACGTGGCCGCCGCTCTCGGCCGCGACCGCGAACCCCCACAAGACGGATTGCGCGAACGACTCCTCGACGGCCCGCGCTTCGACGGGATCGCTGCTGCTCGAGCGAAACGCGAGGTTCGGCTGCACGAGGAGAACGCGCGGCCCGCTGCGCTCGAAGCGCACCAGCTTCGTGTCTCCGAGCTGGCCGCGATCGAGCCCGACGTCGTTGCTGCCCATGCCCCACGGCAGATACGTTTGGAAGACCATCGCTTCGCCGAGAGGGACCTCGAGCCAGACCTTCCCGGCGCGTGCGTCCCAGTACAGCGGCAAGTATCCGGCCTTGCGCGCAAGCCCTTGCGTCTTCTCGGCGATCGTCGGCAGGGCGCTTTGCTGCGCGAGCGCCGGCCGCACGATGCCTGCAAGGACTACAGCGCTCGCAAGGGCGGCAGCGACACGACGGAACCCCGGCGTCATGAACGACGTCAACCTCATTCGCGCGAGATTCTCCTTGCAGACGGACACGGCCCGCATTCCTGGCTACGCGCACCGCTACGAAACAGTGAGCGCCAACTGGAAGGAACTTGCATCGAACGACCAGCACGTTCGGAAAAAGATTTCCTTGGGCTTGAGAGGGTGTTCGTTTGACCATACCTCGTGGGGCGCGCTTTGCGCCGCTTCTCGGCACCGCCGTGGCGTTCGTCGCCCTCCTTACGTCCGGCTGCGGAGGGAGAAGCAATGCCACGCCGCCCACCGTCGTCGTGTACGCTCCTCCGGCCGTGGCGCCGTATGCGTCGCCGCCCGCCGGGGTGATCGGCGCGAACGCAGCCCTTCCGATGCCGGCGGCCGGAACCAGCCGGGCCGGCAGCGCCTACGACGTCTACTTGGTCGCGCCGCCGGACGGCAACACGGCGTCGTTCACCGTTTTCGAACCGACCACGGTGACCGCCGGGCAGACGTATCCGATCATCCTCACCGCGCCGGGCTGGGGCGGAAAACGCACGCCCGCCTCGCAGCAGGCCGCGCTGCGCTCCGGGACCTCCGTGTACGCGAAGCTGCTGAACGCGGGCTACGGCGTCGCTTCGCTCGACCAGCACGGTTTCGCCGGTCCCGGAATGAACAGCGGCACCGTCGACGTGCAAGACCCCAACCATACGGCACCGTGGGAACTCGCGATGCTCGACTGGATGGAAGTAAACGTTCCCTGGCTGGCATTCGGCCCGAGCGTCGACGGCACGATTTTCTATACGCCGATCATGGGGGCCAACGGGTTTTCGTACGGCGGCTTGTTCGAATACATGCTCATCGCGAACGACCCTCGCAAGCGGCTGCACGCGATCGTGCCGGAAGGCGCGACGACCGAGTACAACAAGTCCGGCGCGCCGAACGGCGTCAACAAAGCGTACTGGAACAACGTCCTCGCGAGTTCGGTGACCTCGGTCGGCGCTACGGAGGATCCTCTGCTCTTCTCGTTGATGTCGTCGGACAACACCAATCCGGAAATACCGGCCAGCGTGCCGCCGGTGTTTGCGTATCATTCCTTCGAAGAGGCATGCAACGGCGTGGCGGGCGTCTCGGACGGCGACCTCGGTCCCGTGCATGCGTTGATGAAGGTTCCGCGGACGCACATCCTGATGATGCAGGGGATCCGGGACCACCTCTTTCCCATCTGGACCGACTACAGCGGCTTCCAATGCGCCTCCACGCTCGGCGGCGACGTGCGCTACTGGACGTATCAGTTCGGCCACAACACCACCGGCGGCAATCCCAGCGCATATAATCCGGATGACGATCCGCCGTATACGCCGTCGGGGAATGATTCGAATACCGGATGCGGCAGCTTGTCGCACGACGCTGCCGTCCTGGCGTGGTTTAACGAAAAGCTCAAGGGCCAGTCCAACAGCGCCGGCTTCATCCCGAAGATCTGCATCTCGCTGACGGCCGGCGACGGTGTCGCGCTCACCTCGCTCACGACCGGGAAGAGCGGTCAGGCGTTCCCGGTGCCGAGCACCACGGTGACCGTCGGCAACGGAAGCGCCAATTGGAAGGCCTATCTCAAGTCCGGCGGGACGACGTCGATCCCGAACATCGTTCCGCTCTACACGGTCCCGGCCGGCGGCAACGTGCTGGCGGGCATCTCACACGTCGAGCTCACGGCGACGTCGTCGCTCACGACGCCGACCATGTTCGTCGGAATCGGCCACCTCGCCGCGGGACTGACGCGCTGGGATCTCGTGAACGGACAAGTGCAGCCGATCCAAGGCACCGGCGCGCTCACCTTCGATACCGCGGGTGAGGGCGCGCGGCTCGCGCCCGGCGATCAGGTGGCGCTGTTGATCTTCGGTGACGATCCGCGTTTCGACTCACCCACCTCGCCGCTGACGCTGCCGGCCCGTCAAAGCGGAACGGTCACCGT
>JAQBPL010000077.1 GCA_028287545.1 Vulcanimicrobiota bacterium
CCTCACCGCCAACGCGGACTTTCACGTCAAGATCGTCGAAGCAACGGGTCATGGCCGGCTGCAGCAGATGATCCCGCTGGTGCGGATGTCGTCCGAAGTCGTGTACATCACGATGCAGAACCAAGGCCCTCGCCTGCGGCGCTCGGCGACCGAGCACGCCGCCGTGCTGGCCGCGATCCGCTCCGGCGACGGCGAGGCGGCGGAACGCCTCGCCCGCGCGCACGTGCGCGCCGCCGCAGCGCATTGGATCGTTCCCGACACGCACCCGGAAACGGAGGGATGATGACGTTCATTCACGCCGGCGGCCTGACCGTCCACGTCGAGGTCAGCGGACCGCACGACGCTCCGCCCATCGTTTTCGCGAACTCGCTCGGCACCAATCTGCAGATCTGGGATGCGCAGGCGGCGGCGCTCGCCGATCGTTACCGGATCGTGCGCTACGACATGCGCGGTCACGGCATGACGTCGTTCGCGCCGCCGGGCGAAGACTACGCGATCGCGCAGCTTGCCGACGACGTCGCGGCGCTGCTCGACGCGTTGCGGATCGGACGGGCGAGCGTCGTCGGGCTCTCGATCGGCGGCATGGTCGCTCAGCGGTTCGCCGCGGCGTACCCGCAGCGGGTCGACGCGCTCGTGCTGTGCGCGACCGGGAGCCGCATCGGGAGCCCCGAGGTGTGGAACCCGCGCATCGAAACGGTTACGACGGACGGCATGAGCGCGGTCGTCGACGCGACGATGGGGCGCTGGTTTACGCCCGCAACCCACGCGGACCGGCCGGACCTGGTGCGCGGTTTTTCGATGATGCTCGAACGCACGCCGGTTGCGGGCTACGCCGGCTGCTGCGCGGGGATTCGCGACGCCGACCTGCGGGCCGACGACGCGCGGATCACCGCGCGAACGCTCGTCATCTCCGGCGCGGCGGACGTCGTGACGCCGCCGGCGTCGGGCGCCGAGATCCGTGACGCGATCCCGGGGGCGCGGCTCGAAGTAATCGACGATGCCGCGCACATGCTCTGTGCGGAACGGCCCGAAGCGCTCGACCGGTTGTTGGGCGGATTCATCGGCGCGACGACGTCGGCTGGGAGCACGCGATGAGCGACGGGAAATACGATGCCGGGATGCTGGTGCGGCGCACGGTGCTGGGCGAGGAGCACGTCGAGCGGGCGGCGGCGTCGTCGACCGAATTCACCGGCGATTTCCAGCGCTACATCACCGAGTACGTCTGGGGCTCGATTTGGACGCGTCCCGGTTTGGAACGCAAGACGCGCAGCATGCTGACCATCGCCATCACCGCCTCGCTCGGCCGGCTGGAAGAGCTTGAGCTGCACATTCGCGCCACGCGGAATACCGGGGTCTCGCGCGACGAAGTGAAAGAAGTGCTGATGCAAGTCGCCGCGTATGCGGGCGTGCCGGCCGCGAACACCGCGTTCAAGATCGCGGCCGGCGTCTATCGCTCGTTCGACGAGGAGAAGAAGTAGTGTCCGTTACGTTGCGCGGCGCCGATCCGACCCAGCCGCCGTACGACTACCCCGCGTACCGGAGCACGATCAAGCGTCATCCCAAGCAGCCGCTGATCGCAGCGCCGCGCGAGCTCATCGAAGTTCCCGGCGTCGCGTGCGAGGGCGGCTGGGCCGGGCCCGACGTGGTCGACCTTACCCGCCAACATGCGGGCGAGCCGCTCGGCGAACGGATCATCGTGGCGGGCCGCGTGCTCGACGAGGACGGCCGTGCCGTCCGCCGGTCGCTGGTCGAACTGTGGCAGGCGAACGCCGCGGGCCGGTACGCGCACGACGCCGATCAGCACGCCGCACCGCTCGATCCGAATTTTCGCGGTGCGGGACAGACGCTGACCGACGACGACGGCGCGTACCGGTTCGTGACGATCAAGCCGGGGGCGTATCCGTGGCGCAATTCCTACAACGCGTGGCGCCCGGCGCACATTCACGTCTCGCTGTTCGGCTCCCGCAACGACAGCCGGCTCGTGACGCAGATGTATTTTCCGGGCGACCCGCTGCTCGAGTACGATCCGGTCATCCATAGCATCGCCGACGCCGCCGCGCGCGCGCGGCTCGTCTCGGCGTACGATCCGGCGCTGAGCGAAGAGGAGTGGGCGCTCGGCTACCGGTTCGACATCGTGCTGCGCGGACGTTCGGCGACGCCGCTGGAGCCGCGCTGATGCCGGTTCCGTCCGGTTCGCAGACGGTCGGCCCGTTCTTCCGCTTCGCGCTGCACCACGAGCAGTGGAGCGACCTCACGACGGGCTCGCCGGCGGGCGAGAAGATCCGCATCGCCGGGCGGATGTTGGACGGCGACGGCGCGCCGGTTCCCGACGGTTTCGTCGAGATCCGGCAGGCCGACGCCGGCGGCTCGTACGCGTGCGCAGACGGCTTCACCGGCTTCGGACGCGCGTCGACCGATCGCGACGGACGCTACGCGTTCACCACGATTCGTCCCGGAGCCGTGCCGAGCGCGCTGGGCGCACAAGCGCCGCACGTGGTCGTCTCGATCTTCGCCCGCGGTTTGCTCAAAGCGCTGCATACGCGCATGTACTTCGGCGATCGCCCCTCGGAGAACGCCGCCGATCCGCTGCTGTCGTCGATCGCGGAGAACGCGCGGCGCACGCTGATCGCGGAGCGCGCGGGAGAGCACCGCCCGATTCCCGAGTTCCGCTTCGACATCGTGCTCCAAGGCGAGGGCGAGACGGCCTTCATCGACCTGTGAGCGACCCCGGGATCGAGCTCTTCGGTTCGCTGTACGGCACGCCGGCGATGAAAGACGTGTTCTCGGCACGCGCGCGCGTCCGCACGCTTGCCGCGGTGGAGGCGGCGCTTGCGCGCGTGCAAGCGCGGCTCGGCATCGTGCCGCAAATCGCGGCCGACGCGATCGCCGCCGCGGCCGATCGCGCCGACGAGTTCGACATCGCTGTGCTGGCAGCGCAGAGCGAGACGGTCGGCTATCCGATCGTTCCGCTCACGAAAGAGCTCGCTCGGCGCGCGGGTCCGGAGGCCGGCGCCTTCGTGCACTGGGGCGCGACGACGCAGGACGTGCTCGATACCGGGCTCGTGCTGCAACTCCGTGATGCGCTCGCATTGCTCGAAGCCGACCTGCGCGCGACGAACGCCGCGCTGGCGCAGCGCGCCGAACGTCACCGCGGCGACGTGATGGCGGGCCGCACGCATCTCCAGCACGCGCTGCCGATCACGTTCGGCTACAAAGTCGCGGTGTGGCTGGCGCCGCTGATCGAGCATGCCGGACGTTTCGACGCGCTGCGGGCGCGCGTGCTGCGCGTGCAGTTCGGCGGTGCCGTCGGGACGCTGGCGTCGCTCGGCGACCGCGGGCGCGAGGTCACCGTTGCGCTGGCGGAAGAACTCGCGCTGGCGGTGCCGGACGCGCCATGGCACACGGACCGCTCGGCGCTCGCGGAGCTCGCGTCATTCGCCGGCGTCGCCTGCGGCAGCCTCGCGAAGGTCGCCGGCGACGTGATGCTGCTAATGCAGACCGAAGTCGCCGAAGTGTTCGAACCGCATGCCCCGGGCCGCGGCGGTTCGAGCACGATGCCGCAGAAGCGCAATCCGATCGCCAGCGAGTACGTCCTCGCCGGCACGCGCGGCGTGCACGCCCTCGTTCCGCTCATGCTCACCGCGATCGCCGGCGATCACGAACGCTCGACCGGCCCGTGGCAGAGCGAGGAGATCGCGCTGCCGCAGATCCTCGTACTCGCTTCGGCCGTCTTCGCACACGCGAAGGCGCTGGCGCAGGGGATGAGGGTCGACACCGTCCGGATGCGCCGCAACTTGGACGCGACGAACGGACTGATCATGGCCGAAGCCGTCGCGATGGCGCTCGCCGAATCGGTCGGCCGAGTCGAAGCGCATCATCTCGTCGAGCAGGCGTGCAGCGTTGCGATCGAGCGCGAACGGCCCCTCATCGACGTCCTGGCTGAAGAACCGTTGGTCGCGCGGCACCTCGACCGTCGGCGTTTGCACGAGCTGTTCGACCCGGCGCGTTACGTCGGCGAATCGGCAGCCGTCGTCGACCGCGTGCTCGCGCGCTACGCCGAAGTGCCGCCGGTCCCGCGGTCCGTCAACGTTTGAACCATCTTCGCGATCAGGGTCCGTTCGCTGAGCTGTAAACGTTCTTTGCCGATGGTTTGCTCGAAGAACACCTGCTGAAAGCATGCGCCCAGGAGCATTTGCGCGGCCGCCTGCGGGTCGATTCCCCTCGGCAGGCGGCCGAGCGAAAGCTCTGCGGCCAGATACGCCGCGACGGCCTCCGAAGCTCGGTGCGGGCCGCGCCCATGGATGAGTCGGGCCTGGTAGCGCTCGCGCAGGGCGTTCTCGGAGTACAGCATGGCCATGAGCGGTATCAGGTCGCGGTAGAAGGCCATCGTCTTGCGCAGGACTTCCCGCAGGCGGACGGCAGGCGTGGCGGTTCCGGCCTTTCCGGGCAGGTCACCCATGAAATCGCGGTAACTGGGGACCAAATACTCGGCCACCGCCGTCTGGAAGACGTCGATTTTGTCGCTGAAATGGCGATAGATCGACCCCTCGGCGATGCCGGCTTCGGCCGCGATCGCGCGGGTCGTCGCACCGGCGATGCCGTGCGCCCGCACGGTGGTGATGGCTGCCCGGAGGATCCTTTCACGGGTCTCGATTGCGGCATCCTTTCGGAAAGGGACGGTGTCCGATGTGAGTGAACGCTCACTCACTACACTCTGGAAACGAGGTTCGCCAATGTACGCCTCCAGCCTGGTCGCCCATGTATTTCTCACAACGCTCGCCTTCGGCTTCGCGATCGTCCTCGATTTCGTCATGGCAGCCGTCGCTGCAAGCCGGAACCCCGGCACGATCCGCGTCGTCTACGAAGCGGTCGCGCGTTACGCCCGTTTGATCGGCCCGCTATTCGGCGTCGGGATTCTGCTAGGGTTCGGCCTCATGCACGAACGCCACGACAGCGCGACGCAGCCATGGCTCCTCGCGACGTATGCTCTCGTCTTGCTGACGGCGTTCTTCGGCATGGGCGTCGGCGGTCGGCGCTACAGTCGGGTCCTCGCGGCCGCGCGCTCCGCGGAGAATACCGTCACGCCGGAACTCGAACGAGCGATCTCCGGCGCGACGCCGCTGGCTGCCTTCGTGATGCTCGCCCTGATGTTGGCGCTCGTCGCCGTGATGTTCCTCAAGCCGTTCTCGGGTATAGGCGGGTGAAAATCGCCGTTTTGGGAGCGGCCGGCGGAATCGGCCGTCACGTCGTGACGCAGGTACTCGACGCCGGCCATAGCGTGACCGCGCTCCTGCGTGACCCGCGAAAGCTTACCTTGCGCCACGAGCGGCTGGCGATCGTTCGCGGTGACGTCCTCGACGGCGAAAGCATCCGCACCGCGATCGCGGGTCACGATGCGGTCGTCTCTGCGATGGGCGTGCGCGACCGCGCACCGACGACGCTCTATTCAGTGGGCGCGCGCAACGCGTTGACGGCGATGACGGCCGAAGGCGTGCGCCGCTACATCGCGATCTCGGCGTCCGGTTTTCACATCGATGCGAACGATCCGCTCTTTTTGCGCTACGTGGGAAAGCCGATCGTCTCGCTGATCTTGAAGGAACACTACAAGGATCTGGTTCGCATGGAGAGCGTCATCGCCGAGAGCGACCGCGATTGGACGATCGTCGTCCCGCCGCGCCTGACCGACGGCCCGCGGACCGGGCGCTATCGCGAGGCGCTCGACGCCAACGTGCGCAACGGCCAATCGATTTCCCGCGCGGACGTCGCCGATTACATCGTCAAGCTGCTCGCGCAGCCCACCCAGCGGCCTGCGTTGGCCTTCATCGCGTATTGAGCCGGGAAGCGGTGCTTGACCGCCGAACCGTCCCTGCAGCTGAAGAACGTCGGCTCAGCCAGGAGGCCTTGCGTGCCGCAGATTTCCGCGCTGGAGTTTTACGCGCTGCCGCTGCGGGTCCATACGTTGCTTGAGGGCGTTCCGTTGCACGACGTCTGGGCGGTCGACCTGCCGCACCCGCGCGAGCGTGTGACGCTCGCCGAATTTCAGCGCCTCACGAGACAGCGTCGAGCGATCGGCCGGCTCCCGGCGTCGACGCGCGCGCTCTTCGGCCTGCGTCTTTTTCTCGGCCGCATCTTTCGCCTCGAGGGCGAGCCGAAGGATGCGCCCGCGACGTCGTTCGCATCCCGGCTGACGCCGGAAGATCGCGCCCGGTCTTCGGTGGAAGCCGGAACCCGCGACGGTCTGTTCCGCGTCGTCTATCGTTTCGAGAACGAGTCGCTGCTCGAAGTGCACAATCGTACGGCCCACGCCGCGTTGCTCAACGCGCTCGTGGAAACGGAGGCCGGCTACCGCTTTTACATGGCGGTGTATGTCGCGAAGGGAAGCTGGACTACGCCCGCCTACCTGGCCCTCATCGATCCGTTCAGAAAATGGATCGTGTATCCAGCCCTGCTGAAAAACATCCGCGCGACCTGGCTCCAGTTTGTTTTTCCTCGCAGCTGAGCCCGAGCTTGTCGAACGGCTCTCAGTGCGACGCCTGCCATTCACCGAGGGTCTGCGCCGCGCGTTCCGCCGTCCCGGCGCCGGCCAACCACGGCAACGCGAACTCTAGAACGACGCCGTTCGGATCGACGGCATACAGGTGCGGATCGTCCTCGCCGTGCAGCTCCGTCCGAAACGGTACGCCGGCAGCGACGAAGCGGGCCTTCCACCGCTCGAGCTCCGTCGCGTCATGCACCGTGAACGCAATGTGCCGGATGTCGTCAGGGAGGCCGTCGTCGACGCGCCGCATCCCCTCGTAGGTGAGAAACGCGAGCGACACGCCGCCGAAGGCGTACTCGACAACGAGATAACCAACGCCGTCATCACCGGTGCCGCTCGAGGCGAGGGTCAAAGGCGCAGCCAGCACTTCGGTGTAGAACCGATGCGTCGCGGACGGGTCGAAGCTGGCATTCGCGATGTGATCGAGACGGACGAGCGTAGCGTTCACGGCGGTTGTCCTCGCTCAGTTTGGGAGCATGAAGAACGCGACGCCGGCGTACTGCGTCGCCGCGGCGGCGAGGACGAAGCAATGGAAGACTTCGTGGAAGCCGAAGCGGCGCGGTAAGAAGTTCATCTGCCGGGTGGCGTAGATGACGGCACCGGTCGTGTAAAGCACTCCGCCGGCGGCGAAGAGCACGAGCGCGACCAGCGGGAGATTGCGCACGAGCTGCAGTCCGGGGACCAGCACGAGCCAGCCCATCGCGACGTAGATCGCCGCCGAGAGCCAACGCGGTGCGCCGACGAACCACACCGTCAGAACGATCCCCGCGGCGGCAACGGCCCAGATCGCCGCGATCGTTCCGATGCGCCACCAGCCCGCGAGGCCGGCGAACAGCACCGGCGTGTACGATCCTGCGATCAGCCCGTAGATGGACGCATGATCGACGGTGCGAAAGATGCGGGTCGCGCCGGCGCCGGTGCGTACGCCGTGGTACAGCGTGCTCGCGCCGAACAGCACGATCAGACTCAGGCCGTAGATCGTCATCGTCGCCAGCAGCGGCGGATTGTCGTGAAAGCGGACGATGAGGTACGCGAGTCCGCCGATCGCCGCCAGCAGGCCGGCAAGCGAAATCCGCGCGTCGACCGGTTCTTTCGCGAGAGGCGCTACGGCGGCGGAGGCGCGGTCTTCGCGTTCCAAAGGTGCTCGGGCTGTTCCAGCGCGTGATTGATCCAGCGTGACCACACGAAGAGCGCGTCGGAGAGGCGGTTGACGTAGCGCACGACCTCGGGCGAGATCGGTTCCACCTCACCGAGCGCGATCAGCAGGCGCTCCGCTCGCCGGCACACGGTGCGCGCTTGGTGCAGGAACGCGCCCGGATACGAGCCGCCGGGGTGGATGAAGTTGGCCAGCGGCTCGAGATCTTCTTGCGCGCGGTCGATCGCGCGTTCGAGCGACGTCGCGTCGTCGGCGGTGACCAGCGGCATCCCCTCCCAGCGATCTTTGGGAAGGGTCGCAAGGTCGCTGCCGAGGTTGAAGAGGACGTCTTGCGACCACGCCAGCCAGCGGTCGAGGTCGCCCGCGACGCCGTGCGCGCGCGCCAGATCCTGGACCGGTCGCGTGCGCTGCACGTCGGCAAGCGCGGTGCGCGCGAGGCCGATCACCGAGGAGAGCTCGTCGACCGTCCCATACGCCTCGATGCGCAGCGCGTTCTTCTTGACGCGCTGTCCGCCGACGAGCCCCGTCGTCCCGTCGTCGCCGGTCCGGGTATAGATTCGCGTCAGCTTCGGCATACGG
>JAQBPL010000090.1 GCA_028287545.1 Vulcanimicrobiota bacterium
TCGACATCGTGACGAAGTTGCCGATGCGGCAGTTGTGCGCGACGTGCACGTAGGCGAGCAGAAGCGAATCGTTCCCGACCGACGTCACCGAGTTGTGGCCGGTGCCGCGGTGGATCGAGACGTACTCTCGAATGACGGTGCGGTCGCCGATCGTCGTGAACGCCACCTCATCGGTCTCCGCTTTGCGGTCTTGCGACGGGGCGCCGATCGAAGCGAACGGATAGATGACGGCGTCGGCACCGATCGTCGTGCGCCCGTTGACGACGACGTGCGCCAGCAGCTTCGCGCCGGCGCCGATCGTGACGTGCTCGCCGACGACGCTGTACGGACCGATCTCGACGGACTTTGCGATGTTGGCGTTCGGATGAACGATTGCGGTGGGGTGGATCACAGGTGCAGGACCGAAGCGTCGTTCGCGAACGCCGAGGGATCGACGGTGATCGAGAACGTGAGCTCCGCCGAAACGACGTTTTTGCCGTCGACCGACGCTTCGCAGACGACCCAGCCGATGTTCAGCTTGGTGCGCACGACGCGCGCTTCCATGTCGAGCCGGTCTCCCGGGACGACCGGGCGCCGGAACTTTGCCTTCTCGATCGCCGCCAGGTACGGAACCTTGCGCGCCATGTCGCCGGGCTCGAGGATCGTGGTCCCGCCCAGCTGCGCGAGCGCTTCGATCATGTAGACGCCGGGGAAGAGCGGATTGCCCGGAAAGTGGCCGGTGAACATCGGCTCGTTCGCCGTGACGTTCTTGTAACCGCGCGCGCGCACCATCGGCTCGAGCTCGGTGATGCGATCGATCAGCAGCAGTGGGTAGCGGTGCGGCAGGATCTTCATGATCTCCCGCACGTCGAGGTGCGACACGCCGCTCTCCTACTGCGACTGCATCGGCCGCAAACCCGCGGCGACTTCGTCGTGATGCGCCGCGGCGACCAGTTCCCGCACGGCGGTGCAGTGGAGTTTGTGCCCGCTCTTGACGGCGATGACCTCGCACTGCGGGTACGCGCCCAGCAGCGCGAAGTCGCCGATCAGGTCGAGCATCTTGTGGCGCGCCGGCTCGTTCGGGCTGCGCAGCGGCGCCACGGGGCCATCGGTGCCGAACACGACCGCGTTCTCCAGCGTGCCGCCCTGGGCGAGACCGCGCTTGATCAGCGCCTCGACCTCGTGCAAAAATCCGAACGTCCGGTTCGGCGCGATCTCCCGGCGGTACGTTTCGGGTGTGATCTCGGTCTCGACGTACTGCGCGCCGATCGGCGCCGGATAGTCGACGATCATGCGCACGCGAAACGTCGAAGCCGGCGCGACGATCAGCAGTTTGTCACCGTCGCGGAAGACGTGCGTCTCGGTCGGCACCCAGCGCCGGCGCGGCTCGTGCAGCGTCGTCAAACCCACCGCTTCGATCGCATCGCAAAAGACTTTGGCGCTTCCGTCGGCGACCGGGATCTCCGGGCCGTCGACGGCGAGCAGCGCGTTGTCGACGCCCGAACCGAGCAGCGCGGAGAGCAGGTGCTCGACCGTCGAGACGCGGTGCTGGCCGATCCCGACCACCGTCGCCCGCACGGTCTCCACCACGTAGTCGGCCCGCGCCGGAAACTCGACCGCGTCGTCGACCCGGAAGCGGAGGCCGTGGCCTGCGGGCGCCGGGAGCACGCGAACGCGAGCCGCCGCGCCGGTATGGAGGCCGGCCCCTTCGAACGCGATCGCGTCGCGCAACGTCGTCTGATACTGCACTGGGGTGTTCGCCTTCGGCGCACCCGTCGCGTTCGGCCTTCGCCTGGGGTCTTGGGGGATCATCGCTCGCGCTTCTCCAGCTCGTCGACGCGGCCGAAGAGCTTGGGCAGCCGGCGGAGGTAGGCCTGAAAGCGCATCTCGTCGCGATGGTTCTGGGCCGGGCGCCCCGTGACGAACGCGTCGTCGGGGACGTCGCCCCAGACGTGCGACCCGCCCCCGATCGTCACCCGGTCGCCGACCGTCATGTGGCCGCGGAACATCGATTGCCCGGCCACCCGGACGTAGTCGCCGATCGTCGTCGTCCCGGCGAGTCCGGCGAACGCTGCGATCGCCGAATGCTTGCCGATGCGCGAGTTGTGGCCGATCTGGCACAGGTTGTCGATCTTGGTCCCGGTGCCGATCGAGGTCACGCCGGTCTGGGCGCGGTCCACGCAGGTGTTCGCGCCGATCTCGACGTCGTCGCCCAGCTCGACGTTCCCGACCTGCGGAATCTTGAGCAGGCGGCCGTCCAGGAACGCCCAGCCGAAGCCGTCGCTCCCGATCACCGCGCCGGCCTGGAGCACGACGCGGTCGCCGGCGACGCAGCGGTCGGCCAGATACGCGCCCGGGTGGAACAAGCAGTCCGCACCGACCCGCGCGTCGTCGCCGATCACGACGCCGGCCGTCAGGACGCTGCGGTCGCCGATCCGCGACCGCGCGCCGACCGCGACGTGCGGGCCGATCCAGACCCCGTCGCCGACGATCGCTGAGGCGTCGACCGCCGCGGTCGGATGGACGAACGGGCCGACGGGACGAGGCGGCTCGAGGGCCGCCAGGAGCGCGGCCAGCGCCACGCGCGCGGACGGGACGGCGAGGATCGGCTTCGGATACGTCTCCCCGGCGGCGACTAGCGCCTCGTCGGTGAGGACGGCGCCGGCCTTCGAGTTCAGCGCGGCGCGCAGGTAGCGCTCGTCCACCGCGAAGGTCAGCGCGGTCGGGTCGGCCTCGTCCACCGCGGCGATCCGCTCGACCCGGACGCCGGCGTCGCCGACGACGCGGCCGCCGGTCCGCTCGGCGAGCTCTCCGAGCGTCCCCAGCGGCGAAGGGGTCATGGCGCCGGGGTCGCCTTCTCCTCGATCTTGAGGATCTTCTCGACGTCGGGCGTGATGTCGACGCCGCCGTAGCCGACGTACTGCCGGGTGAAGACGTAGGTCAGATGCTTCGCATCGACGACTTGCTTGGCGGCATCTCGCACGTCGTTCGAGAGTTCGGTCTGGTCGCGCACGAAGCGCTCCTGCAGCGCCGCTCGCAGACGCTGCTTCTCCCGCTCCGGCTTGTTGGACCGCTCGATCGACTGAGCATCGTTCGAGAGCTGGTTCTGATAGTTGAGGAACTTCGGCCAGTTCGCCTTGATGCGCTCTTCGTCGACCAGCCCGATCGTCGGGCCGCTGCCGCCGGAACAGGCGGCGAGCGACGCCAGCAGGGCCGTTGCGATGATGATCCGTCTCATTGGTTTATTCGTGCAGGCTTTCGATGTCTTTGAGGGCGTCCGGCGTGAGGTCCACACCGCCGGCGGGCGCGACGACGTCGCTGAGTACGACCGCGATACCGCGCTGCTGCGCGATGACGCGAACTTCCCGGTCGATCTGCGCGGTGATCTGACCGTAGAGATCCTCACGCTTCTTGCGGAGTTCGAGGACTTGGGCTTGCGCGCCGCGCTGCGCCGACACGTCGACGCCGTGCAGTTCCGCATACCGGCGCGAGAGGTCCTCGCGCGTCTTCTGGAAGTCCGCGATCGTGGTCTTCGCGTCGTCCTGGAAGCGCTTCTGGTAATCCTGATGCAGCTGTTGGATGCGCGTGCGCAGCGCGGGCGGCAGGTTCGGGTTGACCTGCTGCTGCGGGCGGCCGCTGACGGTCGTGTTTTGGATCAGCGAGTCGCCGACCAGCTGGATCTGCCGCGAGAGCGTCTGCTGTCGAGCGGCGAGCGAGCTCAGGGAACGCTTTTGAATCACGGCGATCTGCGTTTTTAGGTCGCTCACCATCTGGTCGTGCAGGCGCGCCTGCAGGGCCGCGAGGGTCTGCTGATCGCGATTGCGCTGCGCGGCCCGCGCGTCGGCTTCCTTGCGGTCCAGCGCCTCGAGCTGCTTCTGCGCATCTTCGCGCGCCGCGTCGTCCATCGCGAGCGACGTCAGCTTCGTGCGCAGCGACAGGCGCACCGGCGCGTTCTCGTTCGCCATCGCGAGCTGGAGCGCCGACTCCTTGGCCTGCAGCTCTTCGGCGCGGGCGCGGTACTCGCGGTCGGCCCGTTCGCTGAGCGTCTTCTGCAAAGCCATGACCTGCGCTTGGTCCTGCTTCTGCAGCGTCGCGCGGTACGATTCCAAATCGTGCTGCGCCTGCGCCGCGACGCCGCCCTGCTGGCGGCGGGCCGTGGCGTTCACGGTGCCGGCCATCTGCAGGGCGCTCGCACCGCCGATCCCCGCACCGCGCAGCGCGGCGGCGATCGCCTGCGACTCCTGCTGCTGGTACTGCTGCTGCTTCTGCTCGAGCAGCTTCTTGGTGCGATCCGCCGCGGCGCTCAGCGCCCGCTCGAGCTGCACCTCGCGCTCGCGCAGATGCGGATCGGTCGCGGCCAGCCGCGGCGCGGTCGATGTGAGGTCGAACGCTTCGATGCTGCGGTCGTAGCGCGCAAGCTGGTCGTAGAGCGGATGCTTCTGCACCAGCTCCTCCATGCGCACGTAGCCGATCGTCCCCGTACCGGGCGCGGTCGTCGTCACGGTCGAGGCGGGGCGGCCGCACGCCGCCAGCGCCGCAACGGCGAGCAGCGCGGCAAGGGAGGGAGGCCGCAGAACGCGGCGGATTCCGCCGAAGGCGGAATCCATCACTTCAGCTTGGCGGTCACGTCGGTGGTGATGTCCGTTCCGCCGAACACGACGTTCCCGCGATCGACGACGAGCATCAAGCCCTTCGCCTTGGCGACGTCGGCGATCGCACCGCGCGTCATGTCGACGACCGGCTTGAGCGTCGCGTTCTGTTTGCCGTCGAGCGTCTTGCGATAATCCTTGAGGACCGCTTCACGGTCGGGATCGGTCTTGGCAGCCTTCAGCTTGTCGCCGTAGATCTTGTCCTGGTCCGCCTTGAATTTGAGGAAGTCGTCGGTCGCCGCTTTGACCTTCGGCGTCGCATCGATCGCCTGCTGATCGACGAAGCCGACCTTGGAAGGCGGCGGCGTCGATACCGGCGGGACCGGATCGCCGACGCCGGTCAGCAGATCGCGGACGTTGCCGGTGATGTCCGAGCCGCCGAACACGACGATGCGCCGGTCGACGATGACGGTGAGGTTCTTCGACGACGCGACCGACGCGATCGCGACCTGCGCCCGCTGGAGCAGCGGCCCGAGGACCTGCCGCTGCTTCGCCGCCATCTTCTGCTGGAACTCGCCGGCGAGCTGCTGTTGCTGGCTTTGCGAAGCGTGTGCGGCTCGGCCGGCGTATTGCTTCTGCAGCGACTGCTGGTAGTCGGAGATCTGCTTGTTCGCCTGCGCGAACGACGGCAGCGCCGCGATCGCGCTTTGATCGATCGAGCCGATGTCGGTGACGTCGGTCGCTCCGATCGCCGGGGTGGCGAGGATTGCAGCGCCGAGTGCGAAGGCGAGCGCCGCGGTGCGGCCGCGCAAGGTCAGCATGTTCATCCTAGAAGCTTTGTCCGATTCCGAACGAGGTGTGCGTGCCCATATTGCCCTTCGCGAAGTCGAGGCGCAGCGTGTGCAAGCCGAGCTGCGGAACGTCGAATCGGAGACCGACGCCGACGTCGCCGCGGAAGTTGTAGTTGTTGAGGTCCACGAGCGTGGTGCCGTTGTTCGACGTGCCGCCGCGAATTCGCGTGGCACCCGATTCGGCGAACATGACGATCGCGAATTTGCGGTCGGACGTCAGCGGGACGCGCAGCTCCGCCTGACCGAGCAGGATGTCGGTACCGTATGCCGGGTCGGTGTACCCGCGCAGATCCTGATCGGAGAAGATGAACAGCTTGTTCGTCGGAATCGCGCCGGTCGAAGCGCCGACCCGGCCGTGCAAACCGAACGTCATGTTCTTGGCGACCGGGAAGAACTTGGCCGCATCGAGCGTGATGATCTGGTAGGTGAAGGCCGAGCCGAGCGCGCGGCTGCTGACCTCGTCGCTGAGGCTGGCGTTGATGCCGCGGCGCGGGTTGAACACGTCGTCGCGCGAGTCGGCGCCGAAGCCCAGCACGAGGCTGCGCAGGCTGTACGACTGGCTCGA
>JAQBPL010000144.1 GCA_028287545.1 Vulcanimicrobiota bacterium
TGCGGATCGTTGATGCTCGGAGCGTGCCGCATGGGGGCGTCGTTGCGATGCCTTCGGGGGCGGAGCAGTATGCGGCGGGGCATCTCCCCGGGGCGGTGCACCTCGACTACGGCGAGGACCTGAGCGATCCGGCTACGCCGTACGCGACGCGGGTAGCCGGTGAGGCGGACTTCGCGCGCGTCATGGGCGCGCACGGCATCGGCGACGATGCGCTCGTCGTCGCGTACGACGCCGGCACCGTTCCGTTCGCCGCCCGCATCGTGTGGATGCTGCGCTACTACGGGTTCGCGAACGCGGCGGTGCTCGCGGGCGGACTGCCGGCGTGGACGGCGGCGGGGATGCCGCTTTCCACCGAGCCGCCTGCGGTCGTTCCAGCGACGTTCACGCCGCGCCGGTCCGACCGCCTGCGCGCAACGCGCGACGAAGTGCTGGCGATCGCCGAAGGGCGCGAGGCCGCGCAACTGATCGAGACGCAGCGCGATCAGACGTACGCGCAGCGCGACCGCGACATCCAAGGCGCCGTGCGCCTGAGCGGCAACCTGCTGCTCGAGGACGCACGCGGCGGCCGGCCGGCGCCGGATGAGACGCTGCAACGACTCGTGCGCGAGGCCGGCCTCGATCCGCACAAGCGCACCGTCGTGAGCTGCGGCAGCGGCGTCTCCGCCTCCGGCGCGTGGCTCGCCCTGCGGCGAGCCGGCTTCGACGACATCGCGGTCTACGACGGCTCGTGGATGGAGTGGAGCCACGACGCGCTGCCGACCGTTCCGAAGCGCGCCGACTAACCGCATCGGAAAAGTGCCCGCAAGCCGACGCTGCGCGGCAGGTGATTTCCGCTACGGACCCAAGTCTCTCGTCCCGCGCAAGCGGGCAACGGCGTGCTTGGTGTGCGCGTCCTCGGGGGTGTGGTGCAAATGGGTGTCCCTGCTGCAAAACTCGGCGATCAAATCGTCGCGCTAGATACGCATATCATTCAGCCGCCCGGACCGGTTCCACCGGCTCCGGTTCCCCATCCCTTCGCGGGCATCATCGACGGCGGCGTGAGCAGCAACGTCATGATCCAAGGCCGTCCTGCCGCAACGCTCGGCAGCACCGCGACGAACATGCCGCCCCACATCCCCATCGGCGGCACGTTCGTGAACCCGCCGACGAACAAAGCGACCATCGTCTCCGGCAGCGCGATCGTGCTCATCAACGGCAAACCCGCCGCGCGCGCCGGCGATACCGCGCTGACGTGCAATGACCCCGCTCCTCTTCCCGTCGGCACCGTCGTCGCAATCTCGACCGTCCTGATCGGTTAGCGCAGGCGCGTCCGATCCGTCCTACCTGTTCTTGCACGGCTTCTGAATCTTGAGGTGTAATCGATGCCCGTAACACCGACCTATCCCGGTGTATATATCCAAGAAGTGGACAGCGGATCGCGCGTCGTCACGGGCGTCGCGACCTCCATCACGGCGTTCGTCGGCCGGGCCGCGATGGGACCGGCGAACGAGCCCGTCATGGTGTACGACTTCGGCGAATTCCAGCGCACCTTCGGCGGACGCGTCCGAGGCTTGCCGATGACGTACGCCGTCGAAGACTTCTTCGGCAACGGCGGCGGTCAAGCGCTGATCGTTCGCGCGACGCCGGCCGACGCCAAAGCCGCGACGCTCGCCGGGCCGCCGGCGCTGAGCGCGTCGAGCCCGGGCAAGTGGGGCAACGCGATCAGCGTCAAGTTCGAAAAAGTCACCGGCCAGAGCGCAACCGACATCGAACAGCGCTTCGCCGAGTTCGATCTCGGGACGGACAGCTTCTACTTCGTGTCGGTCGCCTATCCGGTGCTGAAGGGGAAAGCACCCTCACCCGCCGAGCGCGTCGGGCCTGTGTACATCGGCGCGACCGACGCGCCGTGCCGGATCGACCACGTCCTTGCGGCACAATCGCTCTACATCCGCGCCGACGCGCTGCCGGCCGCGGCCGCCGGCGCCGCACCTGCGCCCGCGGCGGCGCCTGCGACGACCGACTACACGGCGCTCGCGGGCGGCGACGATGGCAACGCCGCGACCGGCGGACGGCTCGCGACGGGCGACATCCTCGGCGATGCCGACAAGCGCACCGGAATGTACGCGCTCGAGCACGCGGACATGTTCAACATTCTGGTCATCCCGCCCGACTCCGGACCCGACACGGCGGACTCCGATCTCCTGGCCGTGCTGACGGGCGCGGCGCCGTACTGTGACACGCGCCGCGCGATCCTGATCGCGGATCCGCTCAACGCGTGGGGCGACAAGGCGAAGCAGAGCGCGTTCGGCGACATCTCGCCGGCCGATCTCAACGTCGGCGAGCTCGGCCAGCGGCGGCGCGTCTTCACCTACTTCCCGCGCATCAAGAAGCTGGATCCCGAAAACGGAAACCGCGAGATGGTGTTCTCGGCGAGCGGGATGATCGCGGGGATCTTCGCCGCGACCGACGTGCGCCGCGGCGTGTGGAAAGCACCCGCGGGGCTCGAAGCCGGACTCAGCGGCGTCACCGCGCTCGAGTACCGCTTGACCGACATGCAGAACGGCGTGCTGAACCAAGTCGGCATCAACGTGCTGCGCGACTTCCCGGTCGTCGGCAAGGTCATTTGGGGTTCGCGCACTCTCGCCGGCGCCGACGCGCTCTCCGACGACTACAAGTACCTGCCGGTTCGGCGGCTCACCGACTACATCGAGAGCAGCCTCTTCCGCGGGACGAAGTTCGCGGTGTTCGAGCCGAACTCCGAAACGCTCTGGGCGCAGCTGCGGCTCACCGTCGACGCGTTCATGGCCGACCTCAACCGGCAGGGGGCGTTCTACAACTACTACGTCCGCTGCGACAAGTCCACCACGACGCAGTACGACATCGACCGCGGTCGCGTCAACGTCGTCGTGGCGTTCGCGCCGGTCAAGCCGGCTGAGTTCGTCATCCTCACCATCCAGCAGCTCGCCGGCCAGACCGCCGCGTAGAAGGGAGCAGAACCGTGCCCGCACCGATCTTCGCGACCAACGCGACCCGCTTCGATCCGTACAAGAACTACCGGTTCAAGGTGCAGATCGACGGCAAGTACGTCATGGCGTGCAACAAGATCAGCAACCTCAAGCGCTCGACCGAGGTGGTGAAGTTTCGCGCCGGCGGCGACCCGACCGTCGTTCGCAAGTCGCCCGGTCAGACGTCGTACGAACCCATCACGCTCGAAGCCGGCGTCACCCACGACCCGACCTTCGAGACGTGGGCGAACAAAGTCTGGAGCTACACCAAGTCCAGCGGCACCGACCCGGACGTCTCGCTCAAAGACTTCCGCAAAGACATCATCATCGAGCTTTACAACGAGTCGGGTCAGAAGGCGATGGCGTACAACGTCCATCGCTGCTGGGTCTCGGCGTACACGGCGCTGCCCGAGCTCAACGGCACAGGCAACGAAGTCGCGATCACGTCGATCGTCCTCGAGCACGAAGGCTGGGAGCGTGACGAGAGCGTGAAGGAACCGACCGAAGCGTCGTACGTGCAGCCCGCGGCGTCCTAAGCCGCGTGCGCGTTCCGTCGGCGGCCGAAGTGCTGCGGGTGTGGGAACTGGGCCAGGGCAAGAAGGCGTGGTATCGCGCCCTCCTGCTCCTAGCCCCGCTCTTCCCCGAGAGCACGTTCGGCACGCTGGCGGAGATGACCATCGGCTCGCGCAACGCGTATCTGCTCGCGTTGCGCGAGCGCATGTTCGGCCCGGCGATCGCCGCGGTGGTGACGTGCAAAGACTGCGCAGAGAAAACCGAAATCGAGATCTCGACCCAAGACGTGCTCGCCGGCGCTCCCGTCGGCGCACGGTTCGCGGGCGACGAGCGCCTCACGTGCGCGGTCGGCGGCACCGAGGTCGCGTACCGCCTGCTGAGTTCGCGCGATCTGGCCGCGGCGAGCACGCGGCGCGGCGTCGCCGACGCGCAGCAGGCCCTGATCGCCGGCGCGCTGTTGGAGACGGCAGCCGGCGCGCACGCACTCCCGGCCGTCGTCGAAGCGGTGGCCGATGGCATCGTCACCGCCGATCCGCTCGCCGACATCCGATTGGCCGTCACGTGCGCGTCGTGCGGAGCGGCGTTCGTCACGTCGTTCGACATCGTCGGCTTCCTCTGGGCGGAGATCGACGCCGAGGTCGCGCGCCTGCTCGACGACGTCCATCGGCTCGCCGCAGCGTACGGCTGGTCGGAGTCGGCGATTCTGACGATGTCGCGCAGCCGGCGCCGCGAATATCTGCGCCGCGCGTCATGAACGACGTCTCCCCGCTGGCGGGGATTGCCGCCGCCGCGATCGATGCACCGCCGGCGATGATGCCGCGCGTCACCTCGCGCTTCGAGCCCCATTCCGGTCCGCGCTTCGGCGAGGCGGCCGTCGACGAGACCGCGTCGTGGGCCGACGTCGACGTCGTCGCGGCGGACGACGACGAGTTCACCGCGGTGGCGCGCCTGCTTCGCTCGTTCGGAGCGGACACGCTCTCGTTCCCCTCGGAAGGCGGCGACGACGACGCCGAGTGGCCGGACGGCGACGCGGCGGTACCGTCTTCCGCGGTAGCGTCGGCGCCTCGCGACGGGGGTGCTGACCGCCTTCCGTCAGCGGTGCGCGAGCCGCTGCGGATCGGGTCGAGCGAAGTTCCATCGAACGCGGCGCCTCAGCCGAGGCGCGCGTTGGGCGAGCCTTCCGGGGTGCTTCCGCTTCTTGAAGATGTGGACGCCGGCGCCAGCTCTGACGATGCATCCATCGCATCCCGTCCCGAACGAGCGGCACTGTCGGTCTCGAAAACCGGAACGCAACAAACGTTCGGCGCGCACGATCATCGCGATCCGTCGCCAACATCTCAATCATCGCAAACGTCGCAATCGTCGCAATCGTCGCAAACGGATCTCGCTCGCCCGAACGCGGCTGCGGGACCGGCGGCGTACGCTTCTCCTGTCGCGGCCGACGAGGCATTGCCGTCCTCGTCCGCAGACGGCTCGTCGCGCGCGTCGCAGATGGCGCACGCGCCTGGGAGCGTTTCTCCCGTCGCCGAGCCGCATCGTTCGCCGCCCGATCGGCTTGAAACCGCCGGCACCGCATCGTTCGCGGCGGACGCCGATGCGCGCGAGACGTTGCGCGCGGCGCTTTCGCGCGCGCCCGAAACCGCAGGTTCGGCCGCTGACCTTTTGTCCCCGCGCGTTTCCCGCGACGCTGGGCCGCGCGAGGTCGGCAGCGGCCCGCTAACGCCGGCGTTCGACATTCGCACCGGCGATCGAGAGACACTCCGCTCGCTCGACGTTCTCGACGCTTCGTCGCAACGGACGCTGCCGCCGGAGGAGTTGGACGAGCCGACGGGAGAGCCGCCGCTTCTCGCGCATCCGCGCTCGGCGGCAGGAGCAAGCGAACCCGCCGCCACGGCGCGACGCCAAGCATCGCCGCAGGAACTCGAGCGTGCCGCTTCACCGGCCGTTGAATCCGGTCGTCCGTCGCGCCATCTTTCCGAGAACGCCGGCGCTGGATCGTTCGGCCCGAATGCCGATGCGCCGGACGGGGAGCCCGCGGCGGTTGACGATGCGCCGGCGTCAGCGCGCGCGCGTGGCGCGGTCCCACTCGCGCGCAACGCTCCTCATTCCACGCAGGATAGTCCCGAAATCGGACGCGCCGCAACACCGGGCCTCCAGACTGGTGCGCAAGAGACCCTCTCCCTTGCACTTGCGGATCCGTCGTCGCAGGCGCAGTCGGCGCAATCAGTGCAATCCTTACGCTTGCCGCAAGAGCTCGTCGCGCAGTCGGAAGAGCCGCTGCTTCGCGTTCATCGGGCCGCAGCCGTCGAGAACGCCGGCGCTGAGCCCACCCGGGCGCGCGTTCTTTCCGAGTCCCCCCGCGTCGCGCCGTTCGGCACGAACGTCGATGCGCCGCGCCCGCTGCCCGCCGTTCCACCGGCGGGCGATGCGCCAAATTCCGCGTACGATCTTCCCGAGATCGGGCGCGCCGCTTCGTTCCGTGCACCGACGGGTGCGGAAGACGCCGCCTCTGTCGGCGTAAGCGATCCATCGGCGGAGCCGGCGCAGGCGGCCCGATCGTCGCAATCGTCGCACGAGCGTGCGGTTCCATCTTCTTCCGACGAAGCGTCGCTTTCGCGCGGACGCGATCGCGCCGCGGCATACACCGCTGAGCCCAGCCAGGCGCGCGTTCTTTCCGAGTCCCCCCGCGTCGCGCCGTTCGGCACGAACGTCGATGCGCCGCACCCGCTGCCGTCGGAAGCCGCGCCGGAC
>JAQBPL010000147.1 GCA_028287545.1 Vulcanimicrobiota bacterium
GTGCCGACGCCGACGGTGTCGATGGTCTATCTCGTCGTGCAGACGAAGAAGGCGACGACCCGCGACGAGCTCAACGCGCTGCTGCGCCGCGCCGCCGACGGGCCGCTCAAAAAATACGTGCAGTACACCGAGGAAGAGCTCGTCTCGAGCGACTTCAAGCGCAACCAGTACAGCTCGATCATCGACGGCAAGCTGACCAACGCGAACGGCGACCTGATCCAGATCGCCGCCTGGTACGACAACGAGTGGGGATACTCGTGCCGCCTGGCCGACCTCTCGCAGATGGTCGGCGCGAAACTCACCGCCACGACCGCATGAAAGAGGCCCCGCGCCGACTCGCAGCCCTCGCCGTCGCGGTCCTCGCGGCGGCGACGTGCGCCGGGGCCTCCGGCGAACCGCGCACGTTCGGCTTCGCCGACCTCAAACGGCTGGTGGCGCTGACGGCGCCGGCGATCTCACCCGACGGCAAGCGCGCCGTGGTCGTCGTCGCGCGCGTGAACTGGAGCGACGACAAGTACGAACGCGAACTCGACCTCGTCGACCTCACGACGCACGCGCGGCGGGTGCTCACCTTCGACCGCACCGGCCTCGCGCAGCCCGCCTGGTCGCCGGACGGGACGAGGCTCGCGTTCATCGCGGACCTTACCGGCAAACCGCAAGTGTTCGTGATGCCGATGGACGGCGGCGACGCGCGCCCGGCGACGAAGGCACCCGAAGGCATCGAGCAGTTCGCGTGGCGTCCCGACGGTGGCGCCATCGCGTACTCCGCGTCCGACGCGCTGCCCAAGCAAAAGGGCGCCGAACGCTTCCGCGACGCGTTCACCTTCACGACCGAGCCGATCACCGTGCGCAAAGCGAGCCGGCCGGCGCACCTCTTCGTGATCGCCGCCGACGGCGAGGGCAAAGCGAAGCAGCTCACGACCGGCGTCGCCAGCGTCGCGCAGGGACAGGCGCAATCGACGCTGTCGTGGTCGCCCGACGGAACGCACATCGCGTTCCTCCTGGCTCCCAACGGCATCCTCAACGATGCGGAGCGCGCCCACGTCGAACTGGTCGACGTCGCGACCGCGAAGCTGACCCGCCTCACGACGCATGCCCGCTACGAATCCGATCCGCGTTTCTCGCCGGACGGCAAGCTCGTCGCGTACGCGCACTCCGAGGGCGACAACCAGATCACGCTGACCGAGGCGTACGTGACGGCGCCCGGCCGCGGGAACGGCACGCCGCTCTCGCGCCCGTTCGACCGCGCGGTTCACGACATCGCCTGGCTCCCCGATTCGAGCGCGATCCTCTTCAGCGCGCACGACGCGACGGAGAACGTCATCGTGCGCGCACCCGTCGACGCGGCGACGCCGGCGCGGATCGACTTGGGCGACCTCGCCGTGAGCTCACCGCTCGAGGGCGCGATCGCGCGCGACGGCACGATGGTGTTCGTCGCGACGACCAGCACGGTGCCGCCCGAGCTGTACGTTCGCCGCAACGGCGCGGCGCCCGAAAAGGTGACCGACTTCAACGCGCCGCTGGCCGCGCTCTCGCTAGCCCAGTCCGAGAAGATCGCGTATCCGACGTCGCTCGGCGTGCGCGCCGACGCGGTGCTCTACACGCCGCCGGGATACGTCGCCGGCCGGAAGTATCCGCTGATCCTGATGATCCACGGCGGTCCGACCTCAGCGTCGCTGCGCTCGTGGTCGGCGATGACGCAACTGATGGCCGCTCGCGGGTGGCTGGTGCTGCAGCCGAATTATCGCGGCAGCGACAACTTGGGTTTGGCGTACCAGCGCGGCGTGCGGTACGACCCCGGCGCCGGCCCCGGCAAAGACATCATGGCGGCGCTCGACGCGGTGCGGGCGCGCGGCATCGTCGACGAGCATCGCTTGGGCGTGTACGGCTGGTCGTACGGCGGGATCATGACGGCCTGGATGATCTCGGCGTATCACCCGTGGCGCGCCGCGGTCTCAGGCGCGTCGGTGAACGACTGGACGACCGATTACGGCACCGCCGACGATTCCGACTCCGACGTCGCGCTCTTCCACGGCTCACCGTTCGTCGCCGGCAACCGCGCCGAATGGGATCGCGCTTCGGCGATCAACTACGTGCACCAGGTGTCGACGCCGGTGCTGATCCTCTCCGACGTCGGCGACAACCGCGACCCGTTCGCGACCTCGTCGATGTACTACCGCGCGCTGCGCGACAACGGCAAAGATGCGACGCTGGTCGCCTATCCGGTCAACGGCCATTTCCCCTCGGATCCCGTGCGCTCTGCCGACGTCTACTCGCGCACGATCGACTACATCGCGGGACACTTTCACTAAGGGGCGAGCGATGTGCACCGTCTTGGTCCTCCTCCGCCCAGGTGAACGCTGGCCGCTGCTCGTCGCCTCCAATCGCGACGAACGGCTCGACCGTGCGTTCGATCCGCCCGGACGGTGGTGGCCGGACGCGCCGGAGATCGTTGCGTGGCGCGACCGCGCGAGCGGCGGAAGCTGGCTCGGCGCGAACGATCGCGGCGTGGTGGCGACGCTGGTGAACCGGATCTACGAGTTGGGTCCGCTGCCCGGGAAGTCCAGCCGCGGCGAGATCGTCGTCGACGCGCTCCGGCGGCCCGACGCGGCGAGCGCGGTCGCAGCGGTACGCGAACTCGGCGGCGAACGCTACCGCGGGTTCACGCTGCTCGTGGCGGATCGCACACAGGCCTGGGTCGTTACGAATGCCGAGGGTGCGATGCACGCGGAGGTCCTCGCCCCGGGCCACCACATGCTGACTCCCGAGGGCCTCGACGCGGCCGGCTCGCCTCGCTACGAGACGCACGGCGCCGAGTTCCGCGCGGCGGCGATCCCCGACCCCGAGCGCGCCGAGTGGTCGGAGTGGATCGCCCTCCTGCGGCACGAGGATGCGGCCGATCCGCTTCAAGCGATGACGGTCGTAACGGATCAGGGATTCGGCACGGTCGCGAGCACGCTGATCGCCGTCCCGGCGGCCGGGCGTCCGACCCTGCGCTACGCCGACGGACCGCCGACCCGCGCGGCATTTCTTCCGGTCGACGTCCCCGGGTTCGTGGCCTAGGCGTCGAAGGCGAAGCACGATGGAGTTCAAGACGCTCGAAGACGTGGAGGTGCGCGGCAAGCGCGTACTGCTGCGCGAAGACCTCAACGTACCGATGAACGACGGCGAGATCGCCGACGAGACGCGCATCACCGCCGCGCTGCCCACCTTGCGCTGGCTCCACGAACACGGCGCGAAGACCGTGATTCTCTCGCACCTCGGCCGTCCGGACGGCAAGGTGAATCCGAAATACTCGCTGCGGCCGATCGCCGCGCGGCTCGCCGACCTCCTCGACGTCGAGGTCGGTTTCGCGGGCGACTGCGTCGGGCCCGAGTGCGTCGCGGCGTCGCGCGCGCTGCCCAACGGCGGCTTCGTGCTGTTCGAGAACGTGCGCTTCCATCCGGAAGAGGAAGCCAACGATCCCGCCTTCGCGCAGGAGCTCGCGCGCAGCGGCGACCTCTACGTCAACGATGCGTTCGGAACCGCACATCGAGCGCACGCCTCGACGGCGGGCGTCGCGGCATACCTGCCCGCGTATGCGGGCTTTTTGATGGAGGCGGAGCTCGCCGCGCTGGCGCGCCTCACCCATCATCCCGTGCATCCGTACGTGTGCGCGATCGGCGGCGCAAAGGTCGCCGACAAGGTCGGCGTGTTCGAGAACCTGCTCACGAAGGTCGATGCGTTCGTCATCGGCGGCGGCATGGCGAACACGTTTCTCGCAGCGCAGGGGATCAACGTAGGCGCATCGCTGCGCGACCCGGACCTGATGCCGGCGCAGCGCATCATCGCGCTCTCCCTCTCGAAGGGCGTGACGCTGCACCTGCCCAGCGACGCCGTCGTCGCCGACTCCTTCGACGCCGACGAGACGGCGCGCGTCGTGCCGATCGGCGAGGTCGGCAGCGGGATGATCCTCGACATCGGCCCGGCGACCGCGCGCGAGTACGCCGCGGTGGTGCGCGCCGCCAAGACGATCGTCTTCAACGGTCCGATGGGCGTGTACGAGAAACCGGCCTATCAGAACGGGACGCGGATCGTCGGCGAAGCGATCGCCGAGGCGACGAAGGCCGGCGCGACGAGCGT
>JAQBPL010000344.1 GCA_028287545.1 Vulcanimicrobiota bacterium
GGATGCGCCGCGTCGACGCGACCGGCGACGAGCTCGATCGAGACGTACATCCGCTCGCGCAGGAAGTCGACGTAGCCGCGCACCGCGTCGTCGCCCGCGGCGAAGCGCTGCAGATCCTCGGTCAGCACGAACTCGGCGTTCGGCACGATCGCGCGGATGCGCGCCATCGCTTCCTGTTGGGCCAGCGTTTGGTGGACCAGCGCACGGCCGAACGCCCGATCGTCGCGCAGGTTCGGATACCACACGCCGTAGAGCGTCGAGAACCGCGCCGTCGTCAACGGTTCGTTGATCGGCGTCCAGCGCCGCACCCACGGGAATGCGCGCGCGACCGTCTCGGCATAGTCGGCGAAGAGCGCGGGGAACGCCGGATCGAGCAGGTCGGTGTAACGCGGGCCGCTGCCGTGATGCAGCAGCGTGACGATCGGTTCGATCCCCGCGCCGGCGAGCGCGCCGAGGCGGCGGCGCGCCGAGCCGAGATCGACGCGCAGCGGATCGTCGGGCGCGGTCCGTTCCCAGAGCACCGGCGTGCGCGAGGCGTCGACGCCGAGCGACGCCAGCAGGCGGATGTCGCCCTCACGCTCGCCGTGTCCCGTCAGTGCGAGCTGGTCGACGTATCGCTCGGCATCGACGCGCGCCACCGTCGGCTCCGGCGACGCCCAGACTTCGAAGTCGCGCACGCGGGCGTCGCTCAGACGGTGACGACCGGCGAGGGCTGCGTGCCCAGCCAGCCGGCAAGATCGGTCTTGCCGGCGACGTGCGTTCCGTCGCGCAGCTCGCGGCGGAACTCGCCGAACAGGCCGAACGCCTCCGCGAACGCATCGTGTTTGTGGATCGATTCGTAGTTGAGCTGGGTCGCGCCGACGTACGTCGTGTCGGGAAAATCGCCGTACACGTCGAGCACGCGCGCGAGGATGCCGCGCACGACGTCTTCGACGAACTTCGGGTTGTGGTGTGCCTTGTTGACGATGAAGAATTCGTCCGGCCGCTTGAGCAGGTCGTACGTCTCGCTCGACATCGACGACTCGACGATCTCGACCAGGTCCTCGGCGCGGATCTCGTCTGCGAACGGGGCTTCGGCGCCGATGAAGACGCTGCCGCGGCCGCGCTGGTTGTGGGTCGCCACCGGCAGCGCGTCGAGCGCGCGGGCGGCGTCGGCCGGCGAGAACCCGGCCTCGATCAGCTCGCGCAGCGAGTGCTCGCGCACCATCTGCTGCGCGCACGGGCAGGCCGTCATCCCCTCCGCTTCGACCCCGACGATGCGCCGCGTACCGTACGCATCCGCGTGCGCGATGCCGATCAGCGTATACGTCTCTTCGGTCCGTTTGCCGCTCACCGGCGTCCAGCGCTCCAGGCCGAATTCGGCGCGCAGCTTCACGTCGGCACGCAGGGCGCCTTGCGAGCGGACGATCTCCCGCGCGATCTGCTCGGTGAGATCCTCGATGCGGGCCGGCTGGTCGGGTCGAGCCAGGACATCGAGCGTCGCCGCTTCGAGCAGCTCCGAGAAGCGCGACATGTGCACGCCGGCTTTGTCGGGCGCGAGGTCGGCGACCATCGTGAAGTCGCCGTTGAAGAGGCGTTCCTCGCCCCCGACGTTGAGCCGGATGAGGTGCTTGACCGATGAGACGCCGACCCGGTTCAGCGAGAGCCGCACTTCGGGGGCTTCTTCCTGGCGGTTCGCGACGAAATGCACGGCGCGCGTCTTACGCGTGATCCAGCTCGCGTCGACCGCGGCGGCGAGCTCGCCGACGGTCTTGCCGCTGCGCGGCTCGACGACGCCGGCGGCGATTTCGGCCAGCGGGATCAGGTTGAACGCCCGCGACGCGAGGTACGGATGCGGGACCTCGAAGCGGCCGAAATCGGCGATGCGATCGTCGATCAGCAAAATGTCGATGTCGATCGGCCGCGCGTCGAGCGGGGTGCGGGTCTGCCGGCCGATCGCGGTCTCGACGCTGCGGATGAACGCCTCGAACGCGAGGGGCTCGAGCGGCGTGGTCAGCTTCGCCGCGGCGTTGAGGAACTTCGGGCCGGCGACCCCGGCGGCCGGAGCCGTTTCGTAGTAGGACGACACGACCTCGACCCGCGCCTCGCGGCGCAGGCGCTGGAGGGCGCCGAGGATCGTGCTCTGCCGGTCGCCGAGGTTCGACCCCAGCCCGACATAGACGGTGTGCATCGCGGACTTAGACCGTCCCCGGCGTACCGGAGTTTCCCGCGTGCGGCGTTCCCGGCATTCGTTCGGCAAACGCCAGGTGCCCGCGCCGGCTCGGGGCGATCGCCGCCATCATCCGCGCCAGCTGCACCGTCTCCGCGACGTCGTGCACGCGCAGGATCCGCGCGCCCGCCGCGATGCCGATGGCGGCCGTCGCCAGCGAGGGGACCAGCAGCTCCTTTGCCGGCCGATCGAAGATCCGGCCGATGAAGCTCTTGCGCGAACTGGCGAAGAGAATCGGATAGCCGAGCGCGCGCAGCTCCGCGAAGCGGTCGAGGATCTCCAGATCCGTTTCGGGCTCCTTGCCGAACTCGAGTCCCGGATCGACCGCGATCGCCTCGCGCGCGACGCCTTCCGCCACAGCCCGCTCGGTGCGTTCGTAGAGGAAGTCGACGATCTCCGCCAGCGCGTCGCGATAGACGTACTTCTCCGGCTCGCGCACCATGAGCGTCCCCTTGAGGTGTATGACGACCAGGCCCGCGCCGTGCCGCGCCACCGTCTCCGGCAGCGCCGGGTCGGAGAGCCCGCTGCAGTCGTTGATCAGCTGCGCGCCCGCGGCGAGCGCGGCATCCGCGACGGCGGCTTTGAACGTGTCGATCGAGATCGTGACGTCGAGGTTCGCCGCGACGATCGCCTCGACGACGGGAACGACGCGGCCCGCTTCCTCGTCGGGCGCGATGCGCGGGTTCCAGTGCGCGTAGGATTGTCCGCCGACGTCGACGACCGCCGCACCGGCAGCGACCATCTCGCGGGTCTTCGCGACTGCCGCATCGATGCCGGCGACGCGTTCGTAGAACGAATCCGGCGTGACGTTGACGATCCCCATCACGCGCGCCTCGGCGTCGAGCGAGAGGGTGCGATCGCGCGCGCGCAGTGCCGCAGCCGGCACGGCCGCGCGATCGAACGTGCGCACGAGGCCCTCGAGAAATGCGCGCGCGTCGCCCGACGCCCAGTCGATGCCGCGTTCGAGCGCTGCGCGCGACACGGCGATCAGCGTCGAGGCACCGGCTGGGACGACGACCGCTCCGGTGCGGATGAGGGCGGCGGAGGCGGCCTCGGGGAGGGCGTCGTCGATCGCGAGGATGCGCGCGTCTGCCGCGCGCGAGAGCGCGCGCGCGGCGCCGTCGCTCAGCGCCGATCCGTACCGGGCACGCACGTCATCCGCTTCGATCGCGGCCAGAAAGCGGACGTTCACGAAGCCGAGGTTCGACCCGCGCGCCGGCTCACCCTGAACTGCGTCAGGGTGAGCCGGCGGGAGTCCCGGCTGTTAGGTTCCGGTTCCGGGGGTTGGGGTCGCGGTGGGGACCGGGGTCGTGGTCGGGATGGAGGTCGGGGTTGTGGTCGGCGTGGCGGTCGGCGAATGCGACGGTTCCACCGACGGCGACGCGGTCGGCGAATGCGACGGTTCCGGCGATCCGGACGGTTCCGGCGATCCGGACGGTTCCGGCGAATGCGACGGCGAGGTTGTCGGTGCCGTGGTCGGCGCGTGCGTCGGCGACGTCGACGGGTTCGGGTGCGGCGTTTCGAACGGCGTCACAACGCCGACATGCACGACGGCGCTCGATCCGCGGTCGCCGAGGGCGACGATGACGCAGCGTCCCTGGCCGACCGGCGTGACCGTCCAGGTCGGGCTGGCGCCGGTCGTGTTCACGACCCCGGTGCAGTCACCGTGCAACTCGAAGCTTCCGGCATAGCCGGTTTGAACGAACGTCACTTGCACCGGCGGATCGGTGATCGCCGAGAACTGGATGTTCTTCGGCGTGCTCAGCACCGGTGAGGGCTTGCCGGTCGACGGCGCGTTGGTCGGGACGGTGCTCGGTACCGGCGTCGGCGACGCAGCGGTCGTCACGACCGCGATGACGGCGAACCAGTACGTTTGGTTCGCCACGAACGAGAGCGGCTGGCTGTTCGACGCGAAGACGAATTGAGTCGCCGTCTTGCCGTTGACGGTGGTCGGCGTGACGGTCGCGGGACCTTCGAAGCCCTTCTGCCAACCGGCCGCGGCGCGCAGCGGATCGTAGAACGCGAGCCAATACGCGACGCCCTGCGTCGAGATCGTCCCCGGCACCGTGAACGTGAAGCCGGGCGCCTGCGGCAAGTTCAGATCGGCGGAGAACTGCAGCTTCAAAAACGCGAGCGAGTTACTCTTCGTCTCGTCCTTCGTCGTTCGCCCTTGAACCTGGCGATTCGCCGAGAGCGGCGACAACAACGGATCGGTGGACGTATACGTCACCGCGATCGTCGTGTCGGCCGCAACGGTCGCCGCCGCGGGCAGCGCGGCGTTTGCCGAGGCTCCCGTCGGATCGGACGAAAGCGCGACCGGAACGGTCGCCGCGCCGGGTGCCGCGTTCGGGATCGCGACCCCGTTGCTCGACGTGAAGCTCTGCGACGCCGTCGTCGGGGTCGCGGTCGGGGTGGGGCCAAGCGGCAGCGGCCCAGGGGCGCTCGAGGTGCCGCCGCCTCCGCCGCCGCACGCGGCCAAGAGTGCGACGGCAAAAGCCGCGCCGATCGATAGACGTCTCATGACCCCTTGATCGGCCGATGCGGAGCCGGAAACGCGTGCGCTTGGTCACGTTGGTGTCACGACCGACACGCCGCGTCCGGCACAGGTCGGCTTCAGCCAACCCAATTGTTTAGATTGTGCGAATATTCTGCGCGTGGAGCACGCCGCGGACCCGGACCCGCAGGTCGACCAAATGGGCGCGCGTGCCTTCGTCGGTCGCCGCGGCGACCGCTCGGTCTAGCCGAGCGTCGAGTTTCATGAGGTTGTAGCGCGCCAGGGACTGCGTCTCGCGCGGGAGATCGAGCTGATCCGCGATGCCGCCCGGAAGCGCCGCTATCTGCATCTGCAAGTCCGCGAAGCGCCGCTGCAGTTCGCGGTGCGGCGCGTCGATCGAGCGGCGCCCGAGATCGTCGAAGATCGCGGCGTTCGTCCAAGCGAACAGATCGGCGAGCGTCATCGTGTCGCCCGCCTTGCGCACTTTGAGCTCCTCGTCGCCGACGCGCGCGAGGTTCACCGGCGAGAACATCTCGCCGATCACGTCGTCCTGCAGTTCCGCGATCACTTCGCGGATCGGAAAATCGGTGCGGCCGATGCGGTTCGCGCCCCAGTGAACGCCGTAGCGATTCGGCGCCGCGGCGTTGAGCAGATCCGGCGAGAACCGGAACGCGCGCGAAGAGAGCACCCAGCGGTCGAGCAGGTCGAACGCACGGCGCTGCTGCGCGCGCGGGATCGCGCTGAACGGCAGCGGCGCACCCGGCTCGCTGCGGTGCGAGCGCGAGGTGTAGATGCCGCCGACGTACTTCGCCGCCAGGAGGCTCCCGGTCAGTTCGCTGTTGAGCAGCGTGATCAGGCCCGAGCGCATGTCTTGGAACGACCGCGTGTCGCCCGGATAGTGGGCGGTGAGGTGCTTCGCGACGTCGTCATCGATGCGGAATTGCTCGTCGACATACGCCAGCGGATCGCTCGAGAGGTCGAAGCGCTGAATGCGCGGATCGATCGAGATCGACGTCGCGTCTTCGTCGGTTCCGTACGCTAGGCCGGGCTCGGTCGAACGCGACGCGATGCGCGAGAGCGCGACCGCCTCGTCGGACGACTTGTGGACGTTCGGAAAGCTCCGATAACCGTATTCGATCGCCCAGTCGTCGTACGGCCCGAGCTTGGTCGGAAAATAGTCCGCTTGCCGTTCGCCCACAGCGGCGAGGTTCACCGGCGTGTAGTCCATCACCGAACCCGTCGTGCCGTGTACGCGGGTGAACGCGGGGTCGTGCAGCTGGGCGAAGCTGAACGCGGTCGAACCCTGGAAGTTGTGCCGCAGGCCGAGCGTGTGCCCGACCTCGTGCATGACCGTGCTGTAGAGCCACGCCTGCGCGTAGCGCTCGCGGTCGGCGCTCGTCGCGCGCGGGTTCGCGCGCAGCAGCTGGATCCCGAGCGCAGCCTGTGCGACGGAATCCTCCTGCACGGAACACTCCTGGGCCGATTCCGCATCGGCATCCGCATCCGCGCCGCCCGCGCCGAGCCCGCCGAGCGCGGACGCGGCGGCCGCGTAGGCATTCGCGCGAATGCGCTGAGCGGGAAGCATGCGGTCGACGTAGCCGCGCTTGATCGAGCGCAGTGATTCACCGTCGATGACGACTTCCGAACGAATGATCTGCCCCGTGTCCGGGTCGCTGACGTGCGGACTGTACGCGCTGAAATCCGGCTGATCCGAGGTGATCCAGCGGACCGTCGTGTAGCGCGCGTCGTCGGGATCCCAACCCGGTTCGGTCGGCGGGTTTTTCACCACGATCGCGTTGGGCCGGCCGATCTTCGCGAACGCGCTGTTCCAGGCCAAGATCCCGCGCCGCACCGTGTCGCGGTACTCGGCCGGGATCTCGTTGGTCAGATAAAACGTGATCGGGCCGTCTTCGAGGTTCCAGCGCTCGACGAACCGTTCGAACGGCGTCGTCGCGGCATCGTTTCCGTACCGCTTGCGCGCGGTGATGAAATAGCCGAGGCGGTCGTCGGCGAAGCGGGGGACGAAGCGTGGGTCCCGTTCGGGCGGCGCGACGACGCTGTAGTGCACGACGATCGGAATGCCGCGGCCGTCGGGGACGGTCGGCATCGCGTTCGCCGGGCCGTTGAAGGCCAAGTTGACGCTGATCTCGTCGTTGCGCGGAAAACCTTTCGTCACGCCGTAATACGACTTCGTCGAGTCGACCGAGAACGACGGGCGCGCGCCGAGGATCAGCAGCCCCGGCAGCGACGGCGGCGCGGAGCCGCGCCCGAGGTCGGCACCGATCCCTTCGAAGTCGGTCAAGAAGAGCGACGGCGAGACGACGGTATGCTTCTTGTCGGTGTCTTCGGCCACGATCGGCGTCGAGAGAATCACCGAATCGGCGACGCTGATCGCCAGCGAATTCGCCGCCGCCGAGCCTTTGTCGGCGACGTAGCGCGTGTTCGGCGTGATCCACAGGACGCGCTTGCCGACGCGCTTGAACGTCACTTGGAACGGATCGTACACCCGGCCGGCAAAGGCGCCGCTGCCGACGCCGCGCTCGATCGAGGGCAGGATGATGTAGGTGTGGTCGAAGTTCTCCGGCTTGAGATCGAAGTAGAGGTCGTCGTCCTTGCGCACCATGTCGATGACGCCGGCTTGGTGCGTCGCGCTCTTCACGAACGTCGCGTAGGCCTGGGTGGGGACGGCGGCGCCGGTAGTGAGGCCCTGGAGCAGCATCGCTCCCGGTGACAAGCTGACGGCCGGCCGCGGCGAGCCGGGCGGGGTCGAGGGCTCGGATCCGGGCGTGCCGAGCGTCGGCGCGGGCGCAGGGGTCGAGCTGGGGAGCGATTTCGGCGCAACGGTCGGCATCGGACTCGGCGGCGCCTGCGCGACCGCCAGCGAGGCGGTTCCGACCAGCAGGGCGAGAAAAGCCATGGACGTGCGCCGGATCATCCTTCCCCGTTCGTGAGGAAGGCCGGGCCGCCCGCTATCCTCGCCCCTTCGGGCGGCATCCATGGAGCCAGCGCATTGATCATCGTGACCGGCAGCGTCACCGCGCGCAGCGAGGACATCGAACGGCTGAAGCAGGCGAGTCTCGATCACGTGCTCCGATCGCGCACGGAGCCGGGCTGCCTGCGTCATTCCGTCCTGATCGACGCCGAAAACCCGCTGCGGCTCTTCTTCTACGAAGTATGGGCGGACTACGATGCGCTGGTCGCGCACTTCAAACACCCGGGCTCCGTGGAGTTCATCGAAGCCGTCCGCGAACTCGCCGTGGAAACCAGCGGGCCCGAAGCCTACGAAGCACGGCCCGCGTCAGGCTGAACTTCGTGTGGCACCCTTCGCGCGCGCGATGTGGCGCTTTCCCGACGATTCACGAGGCGCTACGCTCGACGGCATGCTTGATACCGCATACGACGTCGTCGAACTCCGCCGCTATGCCATGCGGCCCGGCTGCCGCGACACGCTGATCGCGCTCTTCGAGCGCGCGTTCATCGAGGGCCAAGAAGCCGCCGGCATGGTGCCGGTGGGCCACTACCGCGATCTCGACGATGAAGACCGCTACGTCTGGTTTCGCGCGTTCCCGCAGCGCGCAAAGCGGCACGACGCGCTGCACGCGTTCTATACGTCCGCGACGTGGCTCGAGAACCGGAACGAGGCGAACGCGACGCTGCTCGATTCCGATGACGTCTTGCTGCTGCGCGATGCGCGAGCCGGCAGCGGCTTCGATCTCCAAGGACTGGTGCGCCCGGCGGGTGCGGAACGCCAGGCCGAGTCCTTCGTCGCGGTCTTCGTCTTCATGCTCGACGGTCACGCGGACGAAGACTTCGTCTCCGCGTTCGAAGCGGGCATCGTTCCCGCCGTTCGCGCCCACGCGCAGCGCGTCGCCGCTTTCGTCACGGACGAGCACCCGAACGACTACCCGCGCCTGCCGGTCCGAGAAGGGGAATGGGCAGCCGTCGTCACCGGTGTCGCAGCGAACGCGGACGAGCTCGCAGCGTGCGTTCGCGCGGTCGAGGACCTGGAGCTGCCGGACACGGTGGACCGGCGCGTCGTGAGTCGCGAGACGCTGCGGCTCGTCCCCGCTTCCCGCTCGCTGCTGCGCTGAAAACGCTTTCTCGCATGCTAGCGGGCCGGCGGCACCTCACGGGGTTTGCATCGTCCAGCGCTGGGCGTTCGCAGTCTGCGTGACGAGGGTCGGTGCGAATCCCCGGAGGTCTGCGCGAAGCGCGGAGATCGCGACGGGAGAGGCGAGAAACGCGATCGGGACGTCGTGCAGCAGCAGCGCTTCGATGCGGGCGTAGGCCGCGCGGCGGACCGGCTCTTCGTAACTGCGCAGCGCGTCGCGCTGTGCGGCATCCATCGCGGCACTGCAGTAGAACGAGTGGTTGTATCCCGCCGG
>JAQBPL010000163.1 GCA_028287545.1 Vulcanimicrobiota bacterium
GCAGGCGGTCCTTTCGGAAATCGAGCGGTCTTGCTCCGGGTGGGGTTTACCCGCGTCCACGTCACCGTGGAACGCCGTGCGCTCTTACCGCACGATTTCACCCTTACCGGCGCGCGTCACCCTTCGATGACGCGCGCAGGCGGTTTGTTTCTGTGGCACTTTCCTTCGAGTTGCCCCGACAGGACGTTATCCTGCACCCTGCCCTATGGAGCCCGGACGTTCCTCGGCGCTTGCGCGCCGCGGCGACCCAGCGTCCTCCGCGCAGGTCAGCGTACCGTGAAGACGCAGCGCGCCGCAAGCCCAGGCGCATCGCACGGATGCGCGGGATATGGAAAAGCCCGCCGGAGCGGGCTTTCGAATGTGGAGGATAGGAGACTCGAACTCCTGACCCCTTGCATGCCATGCAAGTGCTCTACCAACTGAGCTAATCCCCCGGCGCGACCGACGTGCATTCAGGGCGGCCGCATCGCGCTCCTCCGTTCCCAAGCGACCAGGCGCGCACTTCATGCGAGAAAGTGCGCTTGAGCGGGTAAGCAGACTATTGGCCCAACTCTGTACCCTGGAGGTCCCGACTCTTATGCCACTATCCACCATGCCGCGCGCGATCGGACTTTGCGCGGTCGTCGCCATCGGTGCGCTCGTGGGCCTGCCGGCCGCTGCGGCCGGACCCGTCAGCGTCACCGTCAACGGCTCGGGCATCAACCTCAACCCGGCGCCGAGCGAACGCGCCGGCCGGGTCTTCGTCCCCCTGCGCGGCGTTTTCGAGAATCTCGGCGCCAGCGTCGTCTACGCTAGCGGCGTAATCAATGCGACAGGCCGAGGCCATACGGTTTCGCTGCGGATCGGTTCGCAGCAGGCGACGGTCGACGGTCAACAGCAGACGGTCGACGTCGCGCCGTTCATCGTCGGCGCATCGACCTTTGTTCCGCTCCGCTTCGTCTCGCAAGCGCTCGGCGCGACCGTGAACTACGACGGCTCGAACAATCTCGTCGCGATCAGCACGAACGGCAACGGCAATGTCTCGCAAGTGCCGCCGAATGAAGTCGTCACGCCGGTCCCGAGGATCCGCGGCTCAAACGGGGCGATCAGCCTGGCGACGACCTTGCCGGCGCGCGGCTCGCACATCACGTCGAGCACGCCCACGATCGAAGGGACGTTCGCCGGCGGAACCGTCGACCCCAACACGGTCCACGTTACCCTGGACGATCTCGACGTGACGAGCGACGTCACCCGCAACCGCCGCGGGTTCTCGTACGCGCCGCGCTCCCCGCTCCAATCGGGATCGCACATCGTGCGGGTCAGCGGCACCGACAGCAACGGCCAGACGTTCAGCCGCGGCTGGGAATTCTGGACGCCCTAGTTCTTCGAACCGCAAGGACGTCCAAACCCGAAAAAGCCCGCTCGCGCGGGCTTTTTTTTTGGGGGCGGCCCTTTAGTGAGCGTGCGACGCGTCGATGAGGGTCTTCGCGAGCCAGGCTACCAGGACCACGGTGATGATGATGCGCACCGCCAGCGGCGCTCTCGAGAGCATACGGCTCGGCTTTGGCTTACGAGGCCGACGCGCCTGTCAGGCCTCGTTGCGTGAGCTCGTCTTCGCGCCCGAGGGTGAGGCAGATGACGAGGCCGCTGTTCAGAGGTAAATCACCGTGGCCTGCGAGCCGCTCGGGCTGACCTGCTTGAGCGGTGCACTTCCGTCAGGCTCGGCCGAGTACGGCGAACCGATCGCCGTTGCGCCGGCCGGCGCGGTGATTGTTTGAACGTTGTTGCAGACGGTGGTGCGCGACCCATCGAGGCGCTTGAAATCTTGACACAGCGGCAGGACGGTGGCCGATACATGCAGGGCGGTCGAAGCGGTGCGCTTGTCGGCAGCGAACGACGGAGCAGCCGTTGCGGCGACGATTACGGCGGCGGCGAGAGCGGCGAGAGCGGTCTTGTGAAACATGATTCGGATCCTCCCGGCGTTGTGTGTCGTGCTCCGCGGCTGTTGCAACGGGCCTCGACTGCAGTATGCACGGCGCGCCGGCTGGTGGATACGGGGGTTCCCGACACTTGACCGCGCGTTAACCGCCGGTTGATAGTGTGCGCCCTGGTTAACGGTTCCCGAACCCTGGGTTTACGATTGCACGACGAACCGTGAGGCGCTGGCGTGCCTCGGCTTCACCGGGGTCGGCGCCGGCCTCAACGGCACGGGCTTTACCGAAAGCTCTCAAACCGGCACCCGCTCCCGGTCGCGTGCCGGAAAGAAAAGAGCCGCGCCTTAACGCGGTTCTCGTCGCTCTGGAGACGCTCAAACAGCGTGTAACGAAACCTTAACGATATGTCAATGCCGCGACAACGCAGAGTTATGACATCCTGCGCGAGTCGTGCAACATCGGCACCGGACGTCATCAAGGAGCGTGCGCGAGTGAACGACACATAGACCCATGAGAGCGTCTGGAGGCGCGACGTGCAAGTCCCGCACACCCAACGAGAAGCTCCATTCCGAAACGGTAAATCGCACCTTCTGCCTGCAGCAGCGGTAAAGCCCAGGCGCGCGTACTTCTACATCCCGGTTCGTGGAAAGCTCGCCGTCACGCTGATGATCAGCTCGGTGTGGGTTACGCTCAGCGTCATCCTGGCGCTGCCCTGGATCGCGGATCTGAGTCATCTCGTGCCGCTGCCGCTGGCGATCGCCGCGATCACGTTGATCGCGTTCTTTCCCGGGGCGATGAACGCGTTCGTCGTGACGAGCTTGGCGCTCGATCGCCGCCCGGTGCGCCGGCCTCCGGAGACCTATCCCGCGATCAGCGTGCTCGTCGCAGCGTACAACGAAGAAGCCGCGATCGCGACGACGATCACCAACATTATGGACGCCGCCTATCCCGGCGAGTTCGAAGTGATCGTCATCGACGACGGATCGACCGATGCTACACTGGCGCGGCTCGATGCAGTCGCGGGCGGGTTCGACAACCTCCACGTCGTGCGAGCGCAGCACGGCGGAAAGGCCAAGGCGCTGAACGCCGGGCTCGACGTCGCGCGTCACGAGCTGATCGTCACGATCGACGCCGACACGTTCCTCCATGACGACGCCTTGACCCGACTCGTCGAGCGCTACATCTCGGACCCCGTCGGTACGGTGGCAGTCGCGGGGACGGTCTTCGTGCGGAACTCGCGCGACGGGTTTTTGGCCAAGGCGCAGGAATGGGACTACTTCCACGGGATAGCGGCCGTCAAGCGTGCACAAAGCCTCTACCAAGGGACGCTGGTGGCCCAGGGCGCGTTCTCGATCTATTCCAAGACTGCGCTGCGGAACGTCGGCGGTTGGCCCGACACGGTCGGTGAGGACATCGTCATGACGTGGGCGCTCCTCAAAAATGGATGCCGCGTCGGGTATGCCGAGGATGCGATCGCATTCACCAACGTTCCGACGACCTATGGTGCGTTCTTCCAGCAGCGGCGACGCTGGGCGCGCGGTTTGATCGAAGCGTTCCGTAGACACCCGCAGATCCTCACCAGGCCGCGGCTGAACACCCCATTCGTCTATTGGAACCTGCTGTTTCCGGTCCTCGACGTCGTCTATCTCTTCGTGTTCGTCCCAGGCGTGATCGCGGCGCTGTTCGGCCACTTCGACATCGCCGGACCGGCGACCATCGCCGTGCTGCCGCTCGCGTTGTTGATCAACTTCGTCATGTACCGCACGCAACGTCCGATGTTTTCGAGCCAAGGACTGCTCGTGCGGCGCAATTTTGTGGGCTTCTTGTGGTACACGCTGCTCTATTGCATTTTGTTGCAGCCTGCGACGATCGCCGGATACTTCTCGGAGATATTGGGGCTTCGCAAGACGTGGGGAACGAAATGATGATTCATCGGCGCCTTCATGCCGCCGTGCTCGCGGCTTCGCTGATCTCGCTCGCCTTGCCCGCGCCCGTCTTCGCCGACGCCTCGGCGCCGAGTTTCACCTCGCTGATCGAGGCCGGGCGCGCCGACGCGCTCGCAGACCGGCCGCAAGAGGCACTCACTTCTTTCCAGACTGCACTTGCGGCCGCGCACGGAGGGGACGAAGAGCGTGTCGCGCGCTTCGGCATCGGACGAATGCTGCTCTGGCTCGGCCGGTACGACGAAGCGAGCACGGTCTACGAGACGCTCCTGCAGAGCGGCCTCGATCCGGCGGACAAACAGATCGCGCTGGCAGGTGAGGTGAAGAGCCTCGCTTACCGTAATCGACCGCGGTCCGCGTACCGTGCCACGCAACATAGCGCCGTCACGAGCTCTGACCTCGCGATCGCGACGGCGCAAGCGGCATCGTGGAGCGGCTGGTCCGACAAGGCGCGCGACGTGCTCGTTCGGAATCGGAACGTGATTGCGCAGCTCCCGCCGGGATCGTCCCTCGCGCAGCAGGCGCGCAGCATCATCGACAACGTCCATCGTGATACCTCGACCGGCGTCTCCCTGACCGACGCGTACTCGCACGACAGCGACGGTCTGAGCGACAATGATGTTGTGGCATCGGTTCGGCAGCCGCTGGGCCGGACGACCACGGTCGACGCGACCGCGCGACGGTTCGATTTGCACAGCGACGGCTGGGCGCTCCAGGGGACGGAAACGCGGGTCGGCGTCGAACTGCGGCCCGCTGATGCGGTCTCGGTCGTGGCAAATGCCGGGCAGGCACGGTACGACGGCTGGAACGCGCCGGTATGGTCCGGCGAAATCGCTTATCAGAGTTCCGATCAGTTGCGAATCGCCGCCTACGGTCAGGGCGAGGTCGTCGAGACGCGATCGGCGATCGCAGATCGAATCACGGCGGAGACGACCGGCGCAACCGTGCAAGTGGTCCCCATGGCCCCCGTCACCGTCAGCGCGGGAGCGTTCGGCCAGCGCTTCTCGGACGGCAACGTTCGTCATGGCCTGAGCGGCACGGTCGCGCTCGCCGCGCTTCCCGCGGTCGGCGTGGGCGTGGAGTTCCGCGAGCGTATGTTTTCCGACCGATACGAAGGGGCGGCGGGATATTTCAGCCCAGGCCGGTACGACGAACAGGAGTATCTGCTGACGTTTCGGCGGCGCGTTCACGGATGGCAGTTCGACGGCTTGGGTGGAATAGGCCATCGGATAACGTCGGGACAAGCTCCTGGGACGACGTCGATTTTTGCGCTGTCCGCGCGCGGCCCGTTGGGCGGGTGCCTGCGTCTCGAGGCCTCGGTCAGCAGCGCCGACAGCGCTGTCTCGAGCGCATCGGGCTATCGCCGAACGGCTGCGTCGCTCGGATTCTCCTGCGCCCTTTGAGCATCCGCACCTCGGCGGCGGCACCCGCACATTTCCGGTTGCTAGGAATCAAAAGAACCGCGCCGCAGCACGGTTCTTCTCGCAATGGAGACGAGCGGATTCGAACCGCTGACATCCTGCTTGCAAAGTCGCCCCCGAGGGAGATACCGTCCTCGGCGTCGACCCCGCTAAATCAAGGAAACCCGCGTGGTGACGCGGTTTTCTAGTTGTTGCGACTGTGCGCGATTGTGCGCCGTTGTGCGGCCTCGTTCGCCCAAACTCCCGAAAAACTCCCGAAATCGGCGAGGGGGGTGGGTGCCAGGCATATGGCACACCGGCTCGGTATACTTCACGATCATGCAACCATCAGATCAACTCGTCGCGGCCCTGGCCGCGATCAAGAACCTCGGTGGCGAAGACTTCAGCGCAATCGCCTCCTGGATGAAGGGCGAGGGCCGGAAGGCGCTTCGCGACCGTGGCGCAACGGACAACGCAATCGGCGGGATGCGGCTCGATACCGACCGTTTGGGTGACGCACCGCTCGGCTAGACACCGCTGCTAACCTCGGGTGTGACGCCCGGAGAAAGGCGATAGATTTGCAGCACAGCCAAGAAGAGTTTGACCATCGAACGCGCGCGCT
>JAQBPL010000174.1 GCA_028287545.1 Vulcanimicrobiota bacterium
GTTCCGGTGTTCGTGTAGAGCGGCGCGACGTAGCCCGCAGCGCTCGTCGAGTTGATCGTCGGCTGCGCCGTGATGGGACCATTAACTACGGAGCTCGTGGCGCCGTAGATGCTCGAACCAGTTTTGAGCGAGCCGACGTTCGCAAGCGTCAGGTTCGCCGCTGCGGCGCCTATTTTGAAGAGCGTGAATCCGGTGGCATCCGTGCATCCATAGTCGAGCGAGCCGTAACCGGTTGCACCGCCCATAAAGTAGGTGCCGCACGACGCGGTGCGCTGGCCGACGATGTCGCCGGCGGCGATACCGACTGGATTTGAGACGACAGCCAGCGGCGACGTGAAAATATTCGCCTGCACCGCAATCGTGCCGGGCTGAGGAACCTGCACGTTCGTCGCGCCCGGCGTCTGAATCTGAGCGTAGCCGTTGATCTGTGACGTCACGATCGCGGAGATCATGCCGGTCGTAATGGTCGAGGTGCCGTTCGGAATGGCGACAACGCCGACGGAAAGCCATCCGCTATCGACAGTGGGCGTGACCTGAGAGCCGGTCGTCGCCGAGGTGCCAGCCTTCGCTTGGCATGCGATCGTGTCCGATCGATCTCGATTGACCGCCTGCGAAGTTACGACGCCGAGGGAACTGACGAACGTACCGGTCTGCGACGTCTGATCGATTGTTTGAATCTGACACTCAACGAGATTATTCACCGATTGGCCCGCCGACGCGCCGGCGGTGAGCGGGCCGATCACAGGCCCATTCGCGTACATGAGGCCCTGCAGATAGACCTTATTCGGATCTGCTGCGAGCGCCGTAATACCGGGGCCACCAAAAGTCGAGGTGTCGTCGGCGAGATATTGATAGACCGAACCGAGTGTATTCGTATTGCTCGGACCAACCACAACGAACAGTCCGCTCGACGTCTTTACCGAAAGATTCGACACGAACCCGGCCGTATTGCGGCCCATCACATCGAACAGCAGCTGCCCAAGCCCGAGGCGCTCGTAGCGCTCTTGCGTGTTCCACCACGCGCTCGGCGGGTTGATGCCGTACCACCATTGGATGCGGTCCATCGCCGAAGCGGGCATGACGTAAGCGAGCAAAAGAAAAAGCGCCGTGAAAACGGCGCTCATGATCTTCTTCACGTGGGCGGTCCTTTCGAGTGTTAGTTCGGTCCGTTGGACGCGTAGATCGGGATCGTCGACGGCGCCTTAAACGCTTGCACCATGTTGGTGAAGATCTGGCTCGCGGACGTCGATTGATGGAGTAGGTTGAGGTTCACACCGGGATAGATGAGCGCGACGCAAAACTGTGGCCACGTCAGCCCGAGCAAAGCTGCAGCTGCGGGATCGCTCTGCAGATCGAAGATATAGACGGCTGGTCCAATGAGCGCCGGCCCCGGTTCATCCGAGAAGCCCCACGTATCCATCGCGCCTTGCGTGTCTGCTGCCAAAGGTTGCACGATCGATTGCACCGCGGTCAGGACGTTGTCGGCGCCACCGAGTAGATCCATCGATCCGCTCGTGTCAGCGGCGAGGGGAGCGACGGCGCGCGGTGCGAGCAAGAGCGCGTTGAGATACGCCTGAAGCACTTTTGTGAGGCCGGGAAACGACGGGCAGCCGGCGGTTTGCGTAAGCACTAGGCGTGACGCGTACGCGCGATCGCTTTCGCCCGCAATGCGCGGAACAACGCCGCCGAACCAATCGAGGCCGACCTGATCGACGTTCGAGTCCGTGATGGTCAGCATGCGGCATTGCGCCTTCGCATACTGCAGCTGCGTCCAGATGAACGGCAGCCCGCTCGGCGTCGCTTTCACACCACTGGCGAGTCCGTAAATGAGCGCGCCGAGACGTCCGTTTGTGGCGGCCGTGCCGGTGACGTCGAACGCGCTGCCGCCCGAGGCATTGATTCCGGCCCAGCGCCTTGGAAAGAGCGCTACGACCCGCGAGCCCCAGTCGGCCCAATCGAAAGTGGCCACGCTAGGACACCGTGATGTTCGCCGCGACCGCGGTTGCCAGTTGGAACGTGGTCAGCGGAACGTCCGCGCTCGAGCCATTGATCGTGATCGACGAATACGATGCGAGACCTTCGGTTGCACCGGTGCCGATGAAAGATGCGACGAGGTTCGCGAGCGGGACGTATGGGAACTTGAGCGACGGAACGTAGCCGGTCAATGCGTTCGCACCACCGACGCCGTTCGCCGCGACGAACTGGATAATCGCCGTTTGTATCGCTTGACGAACCGTCGCGCCGGTCGCACCTGATGCGATCGTCGTACCGTTGACCTCGATCGTCAGCGGAACGTTTGTTGGTGCAACCACGGTGCGCGGCATCCCCGGCGCGCGCTTCAGATCAACGGCGGCGTAAATCGCTGTAATCGTCTGCGACGGGATCGCGCCCGAACCGTCGTCGGCGACGATCGTCACGTTCGGTGTTTGCGGCGAATCGGTGCCGCTGACGTTCTCGTTGAGCGTCGCGGTCATACCGGCTTGCACCGAGAGCACCTGCGAGAGCATCACCGGACCGGTGCCGCCGCCGAGGCCGGTCATCCACAGCGTGAACCGAGCGTAGAGCGCCGGGTCGAGCTCCTGGTTCTGCGCGTTTTGGATGTTGGTCGCGTTCGTGACAGAGTCGAACGGCGTGCCGGGCGATGCGATCACGGTCAGCGTGTTGACGATGACGTTGGTTCCGGTGCCGGCGACGAGCGCCTGGGCGTTGACCGCGAGTGTCGTCTGCCCGGCCGCGAGGACCCACGACTGAAGCGCCGCTGAGTAGTTCGCGTTGGTGCCGGTCGGATCGGCGATGACCTGGTATGCGATCGCGCTCGCGGGCGATGGCGTCGGGTTCTGAATGATGGTCCCGATGCCGAGATACTGCGTCGTGCCGGCGGCTTGATTCTTGGTGAACGTCAAGATGCCGGCGTTAAACGTCGCGGGCAGGCGTGGCGTGAAGCCCATCGGCACGTAGTCCGCGACGTAGCTGTCGAGGTCGGCGCCGAACGACGTGCCGGCGCGCGCGAAGTTGACGATCGCGATCGCGAGATTCTGGATGAAGCCGAACGCGCGCGAAAGCGCCTGCGTGAGCGCGAGCTCCGGCGAACCGGACGTCCAATCCGTGAACGCGTTCGTGAGCGAAATGATGCCCGCTTGCAGATCGCTCTGGTATTGCGCGACGCTCTTGATCGTCAAACCCACGGTTGGCTCCTAATTGACGAACAAGGTGATCGGCGCGACCGGCTTGCCGGTGTACGCGGACGTGTAAGAGATCGTGATGCGCACGCCGTCGGGGAAGATCATGAAGTCGATCTTGACCGGCTGTGTCTTTGAGACGGAGTCCTCGGCCGCGAGCGCGGCGCGCACGCTCGTCTCCATGCTGTCGAGGTCGGTCTG
>JAQBPL010000211.1 GCA_028287545.1 Vulcanimicrobiota bacterium
GATCCTGTTCGGCGCCTCCACCGGTCGCGACGGGATCGGTGGAGCATCCGTGCTCGCATCCGCCGAGCTGCTCGACGACGACGGCGCGCAGGACCGCCGCCCCACCGTGCAGGTCGGGGACCCCTTCGAGGAGAAGAAGCTGCTCGAGTGCTCGCTGGAGCTGCTCGACCTGGGCCTGATCGTCGCGCTGCAGGATCTCGGCGCCGCCGGCCTGACCTCGTCGGCATCGGAGATGGCTTCCAAGGGGGAGGTCGGGATCGACATCGACATCGCCGCCGTGCCGCTGCGGGAGGCCGACATGGAGGCCTTCGAGGTGATGGTCTCCGAGTCCCAGGAGCGGATGCTGTGCGTGATCGAGCCCCGCAACCTCGACGCCGTGCTGGCGGTCTGCGAGAAGTGGGAGGCGATCTACAACGAGATGTATTCTCTGCCGCGCATCGCCCGCGGCGCGTGCGCCGCCATTATCGGGAAGGTAACCGACACTCGCCGCTACGTGGCGCGGTATCGCAACGAAACGGTGATGGACGTCGACCTGGAATTCCTGACCGGCGGCGTGCGGTATTCCCGGCCGTACGTGTTGCCCCAGATCGATGCGGAAGCACCCGCTGTGCGCGAACAGCGCATCGAACGTGCTCTTGCCGCGCGGCCGCTGCCGCTGCTCGAACGCTTGCGCGCCATACTGGCGCACCGCGACGTCTCATCGCGCTCGTCGATTTACCAACGTTACGACGGCGTCGTGCGCGGGTGCACCGCGCTGCCGCCAGGTTATGCCGACGCGGGCGTGCTGGTTCCGGTTCCCGGCGCGCCTCTTGGCGCCGCTGTGGGCATCGGTGGGAACCCGCGCTACGGAAAGCTCGATCCGCGGCGCGCCGCTGAGCTCGCGGTCATGGAGGCAATCGGCAACGTCACGGCCGTAGGTGCCGAGCCCGCGGGACTGACCGACTGCCTGAACTTCGGCGACCCGACGATTCCCGAGCAGATGGGCGCGTTCGTCGCGGCGATCGACGGCCTCTCCGAAGCCGCGCGCGCGCTCGGCGTACCGTTCGTCTCGGGGAACGTCTCGCTCTACAACCGGTCGTCGTCGGGCAACCACGTCGCGCCCTCACCGATCGTCGGGTGCATAGGTACGATTGCGGACGTTTCGGTAACGACATCGATGTCGCTCAAACGCGTCGGATCACCGATCGTCGTGATGCAGAGCCCGGCCTGGGCGGGCGAACTCGGCGGATCGGTGCTGGCGGAACTGCTCGACGCCGACGTACGCGCATTGCCGCCGGCGGACGTACCGTGGTTTTCAACGACGTGCGCGTTCGTTCGTGAAGCCATCGCCCGCGGTCTGGTGCTCGCGGCGCGCGACATCAGCGACGGCGGCTACCTCGCCGCGGTAGCCGAAATGGCGCTGGCCGCGAAGGATCGTCCGATCGGCGTTCGTGTCGGGAAGTCCGCTCCAATCGATTCGGGTTCGACCTCGTTCCGCTTCGCTGAGGCCCCCGGATTTGTGCTGGAAGTCGGTGACTTCGAAGCGTTCGTTGCGTTGGCGGGATCGTACGCGGTGCCGTTTCGGCTCGACATGCAGACGATCGCCGAGCCGTACGTCGAGCACATCGACGAGCACGAGCGTATCGTTAGCCGGATCCCGCTCTCCGAACTGCGCGAAGCGTGGGAAGCGCCGTTGCGCGATTTCTACGGCGCTTCGACAGGCTCAGCGTGACAAGGGTTGTGGCTCAGCGTGACAGAGATGCATGATGTGGCGTCGCCGCGCGTTGCGGTGGTGGTGTTCCCGGGGACGAACTCGGAGGACGAGACGGTTCGTGCGCTGCGGGCCGTCGGACTCGAAGGCGAGCTGGTGCATTGGTCGCAGCCGGGGGTGCTCGCATCGTTCGATGCGTACGTGCTGCCGGGCGGGTTTGCGTATGAGGATCGCATTCGGGCGGGTGCGGTCGCGGCGCACGATGCGGTGATGGATCCGGTGATCGAGGCTGCGCAGGCGGGGAAGCTCGTTCTCGGCATCTGCAACGGCGCGCAGATTCTCGCCGAAGCGGGGCTCGTGCCGGGAACCGGGCCGATGCGCCTGCCGACGGCGGCCTTCGCACCGAACGCGAGCGGGCGGTTTCAGTCGGTGCACGTGCACGTCAAATTGAACGTCGCGCCGGATCGTGTGCCGATCCTCGGCGGAATCGAAGACGGTGCCGTGATCCCCGCCTGGGCGTCGCACGGCGACGGCCGGCTGGCCGCGCCGGCCGACGAGCTCGCGCGCATCGAACGTGACGGGCACCTGGCCTTCGTGTACTGTGATCGCGACGGCAATCCGGTGGCTGCGCCCAACGGCGCGGCGCTGGACTGCGCGGGCCTCGTGAACCGCGAAGGGAACGTGCTGGCGATCATGCCGCATCCCGAACGCGACAGCTGGACCTTCCAGCACGTCGACCCCTCGCGCGACGCGGCGCGCGGCGATACCGCTGCGACGCTGGCGCCCTCCGGCGGCATCCGCTTCTTCGAGCGGTTCGCCGCCGCCGTGCGCAAACGGGTCGCGGCGTGACCCGTACGTTCGCGGTATCGCTCACCATCCCGGACAACGAGGCGTTCACGGCACTCGAGACGCTTGGGCGGCTGGGCATCGATACCTCGCGCGTCGTGCGGTCCGACATTTGGATCTTCGAAGGCGAGCTCGACGGCGAGCTGGCGGCGACGATCGGCTCGATCGAAACGATCCACAACCCGAACAAGCATCGCTTGACCGAGCGGCAGGCCGACCGGCCGGAATCCGGCGAGGTATGGGTCGCCCCGCGCGACGAAGCCCCGGCGACCCTCGTAGCAGGCCGAGCGCTCCCCGGCGTGCGCGCGATCCTGCGCCGGACCGCGTGGCGCCTTCTCGACGACCAGGGCCGCGACGTCCCCCAAGCCGTGCTGACTCGCGCGGTCGAGACATTTCTCTGCAATCCCGCGTTCCAGGTGGCAATTACATGACGATGATGGTAGAACCGCTCCTCCACGGCCAGCACCGCGCCAGCGGCGTCGGTGAGATGTACACGATCGCGACCCTCGGGTCGCATTCGGCGCTGCAGATCCTCAAGGGCGCGCACGACGAGGGGTTCAAAACGCTGGCGATCGCGAGCCGCGAAACCGAGCGTTTGTACCGCTCCTTCGCCTTCGTCGACGAAGTCATCACGATCGACAAGTACAGCGACTTCATGGGGCTCGTCCCGGAGCTCGAGAAGCGCAAGATCATCATCGTTCCGCACGGCTCGTTCGTGGCGTACCTGTCACTCGAAGAGCACAAGAAGATGACGATCCCGTACTTCGGGAACAAGGCCGTGCTCGATTGGGAAGCGAGCCGCGAGCTGCAGCGTGAATGGCTGCTGCGCGCGGGCCTGAAATTGCCGCGCCAGTTCAAGACCGGCGCCGAGATCGATCGCCCCGTGATCGTGAAGCTCTACGGAGCGCAAGGCGGCAAGGGCTACATGTTCCTGCGCGACGCGATGGATTTCGAAGAGCGCGCCTCGCTGCTCGCGCGCCAGAACTACATCCTCCAAGAGTACATCATCGGCGTCCCGCTCTACATCCACTATTTCTACTCGTCGCTCACCGGCAAGCTCGAGATCATGTCGATGGACCGGCGCTACGAGACGAACGTCGATTCGCTCGGCCGGATCCCCTCGCAGGCGCAGGCGTCGATGGACGTCGATCCGTCGTACGTGGTCGTCGGTAACCAGCCGATCAGCCTGCGCGAGTCGATGCTGGCCGAAGCCTACCGCATGGGTGAGGACGTCGTTCGCGTGAGCCAGGAGATCTGCGGCCCGAAAGGCCTCTTCGGCGCGTTCTGCATCGAGACGATCATCACACCTGACACGAATTTTTACATTATGGAGATCTCGGCACGCATCGTTGCGGGTACGAACCTCTTCATCGATGGCTCACCCTACTCATATCTCAACTACAGCGAGCCGATGTCGACCGGGCGCCGTATCGCCCGCGAGATCAAAAACGCGCTGCTCTCGAACTCGCTCGATGCGGTCCTCGACGATTCGACGGTCACGAATTCGTAGAGCCGTCACGGCGCTGTTCGCGGTGCTGGCGCTGGCCGCACCGCTCGGCCCCGCGAGTGCCGCGCTGGAGATCGATCCGGCGCAGCTCTACAAGCAGATGAAGGCGTCGTACGACAAGGGTGCGGCGGCCGGCTGGCATTTGGCCGACCAGCTCGACTATTTCTCCGCCGTGCTGGAGGCCGGCCGCGCGTACGAGCTGCGCCGGCGCGACGATCCGCAGAACGCCGCAATACAAGGCGTCGCCGTCGACATGGCGACCCAGCTCGGCTACGATCCGCTCATCAACAACGACGCGGCGGAGTGGTACGTGCGCGTGGCCGCGATGAAGTGGCAGGCCGACACCGATCGCGGCGGCGCGGCGCAGGCATTGATCGCCAAGCTCGACGCGGAAGATGCGGATTCCGCACGCCTCGCGCGCGACGCCGACGCCGACGCGACGGCGCTCGCGCAGCGCTACCCGGGCGACATACAGGCCCTGCTCGGCCAGTTGGAAGCCGACTTGCGCGCCTACCACCTCACCGGCGACACCGCGTGGCGGCTGCTCGCGCTCCAGCGGGCGGCGCAGTCGACCTTTCCGATCGGTTCGCTGCCGAGCGAGGTGAAAAAGACGTTCTTCCCGATGGTCGATTCAGCGCGCAACGCGGGGCCCGGATACTCCGCCGCCGAGCGCGAGGCCGCGCGGATCGTCGCCTCGCACGCGGCGTCGGCTCATGGTCTGGCCGTGATCGGGCGCGTCACCACGCACAACACCTACCTGCTGATCACCGCGCCGGCCGACGAGTACTTCGGCCAGACGAAACTCTCACCGATCGGCGTCCGCAACGAGATCGCGCGCATCGGGAAGTATCTCGACGCCGGCTGGGGCGGCC
>JAQBPL010000299.1 GCA_028287545.1 Vulcanimicrobiota bacterium
CCGAGATGTTCGGCAAAGTGCACGCCGTTCCGCAGCGCGAGGACACGCCGTTCTATCCGCGCTCTCCGTACGGCGTCGCGAAAGTCTACGGCCACTGGATCACGGTGAACTACCGCGAGTCGTACGACATGTTCGCGACGAGCGGCATCCTGTTCAATCACGAAAGCCCGCGTCGAGGCAAAGAGTTCGTCACGCGGAAGATCACGGACGGCGTCGCGCGGATCAAGCTCGGCATCACGCACGAGCTGCGGTTGGGGAATCTCGACTCGCAGCGCGACTGGGGATTCGCCGGCGATTACGTGCGCGCGATGTGGCTGATGCTGCAGCAGGAACACGCGGACGACTACGTCGTCGCCACCGGACGGACGCATGCGGTGCGGGAGTTCGTGCGGCTCGCGTTCGAGGCCGTCGATCTGCCGTGGGAGCCGTACACGGTCGTCGATCCGCGGTTCTATCGCCCGGCCGAAGTCGATCTGCTGGTCGGTGACCCGTCGAAAGCGCGGCGCGTTCTCGGCTGGGAACCAGAAGTCTCGTTCGAAGAATTGGTGCAGCGGATGGTCGCGGCCGACATGGACCGCCTCCGCCCGCTCGTCGCCACCTAAGCGTCCGTGCGCATTCTGATCACGGGCTCAGGGGGCTTCGTCGGAAGTCACCTCGGTGCGGCGCTGGCGGCTCGCGGTCATGAGGTGGTGCGCACCGATCACGTGGGGCGCGATGACGTGCTCGGCGTCGACGTCACCGATCCGCTCGCGGTGCGCGGTGCCGTCGAATTGGCGCAGCCCGATGCGGTCGCGCACCTGGCCGCGCAGGCGTTCGTCCCCGCGTCGCTCGACGATCCGGCCCGCACGCTCGCGATCAATGCGACCGGAACGCTGCACGTCCTCGATGCCGTGCGCGGCTTGGTCGCGGACGGCGGAGCGATGCCGCGCGTGCTCGTCGTCAGCAGCGCCGACGTGTACGGCGCGCAGCCGGCCGATGCGTACCCGCTGCGCGAGACGTCGCCGGCGCTGCCGCGCAATCCGTATGCCGCGAGCAAGGTCGCGGCCGAGGGGCTCGCTCAGGCGTACGCGCGTTCGTACGGCCTCGACGCGGTCGTCACGCGGGCGTTCAACCACATCGGTCCGGGCCAGGACGAGCGCTTCGCGGTCGCGGCGTTCGCGGCGCAGATCGCTCGGATAGCCGCCGGCGGCGATCCGCTGGTGCTGGTCGGCAACCTCGACGCCAGCCGGGATTTCCTCGACGTGCGCGACGTCTGCGACGCCTACGTCGCGCTGCTCGAAGGCGGCGGCGAAGCCGGCGAGATCTACAACGTGTGCAGCGGGACGGCCACGACGATGAAGGAAATCCTGCGGCAGCTCGTCCTGCTCGCGCGGGTTCCGGTCGAGGTCCGCGAAGACCCGGCGCGAATGCGCCCGGCGGACGTACCGGTCAGCGTCGGCGACGCGTCGAAGCTGCGGCGCGCGACCGGCTGGGCGCCTCGTATTCCGCTCCCGGCGGCGCTGCGCGCGGTGTACGAAAGCGCCCTTCGACAAGTGACCAATAAAGGATGATGTGGTGAACGATTCTTCCGCGGGGTCGGAACAGGACGGCTTCAGCTCTTTCGTCTTCGGGCAGCGCGGGACGCTGCTGGCCGTGCCGGCGGTGGTGCTGGCGGCGCTGGGAAAGCCGAGCGCGTTTTCGATCGCGGCCGGGCTGCCGCTCGCTTTCGCGGGCGAGGCGGTTCGGATGTGGGCCGTCGGCTACAGCGGCGTGACGACCCGCGGCGACCAGGTCACGGCGCCGCGCTTGGTGACGGCCGGTCCGTATGCGTACGTGCGCAACCCGCTCTACGTCGGCAACTTCATCACCGGCGCCGGCTTCGCGATCGCATTCACCGGCAAGAACTCGGCCGGCATGCGCGCCGCGCTCGTCGTCGGTTCGCTGGCCGCGATGATCGGGGTCTATGCCGTGATCGTCCCGCACGAAGAAGAGTACTTGCGCGCCACGTTCGGAGAAGCGTTCGAGGATTACACGAGCAAAGTGCCCCCGGTGGTGCCGCTGGTGGAACCCGCCGAGCCGCAAGAGGGTACCTATGATCCCGACGTGATCGCTCGAGCCGAGTCCAAAACGTTCCTCACCTTCGGCGCAATGCTGGCCTTGCTCGCGCTCAAGGCCTTGCGCGCGTGAACGGGCACACCGGGGCGTCGACGCCCCGGTTGAAGATTGCGCTAGCCGCCACCGCCGGGATCGCGCTGCTCGAGCTCGCCGGGGGCATCCGCTCCGGATCGCTGGCCTTGCTCTCCGACGCGGCGCACGTCTCGATGGACGTTGTCGCGCTCGCGATCGCGTTGGCCGCCGCGGTTCAGGCGAAACGGCCGGCGACCCACCGCCAGACCTACGGCTTCGCGCGGTACGAGATCCTCGCCGCGCTCGCCAACGGCGGCTTGCTCACGGCGGTCACGGTGCTGATCGTGGTCGAGGCGGTGCGCCGGCTGTTCCACCCGGAGGTTCCGGCGGGCGGCGTGATGGCCGTCGTCGCCGCGATCGGCCTCGTCGTGAACCTGTCGGTCGGGGCGATGCTGCTGCAGGGGACCCACGGCAACCTCAACATGCGCGCCGCGCTGCTGCACGTCGGCGGCGATGCGCTCGGCGGGATCGCCGTCGTCGTGGGCGGCGCGCTGATTTTGCTGACCGGAGCCGGCTGGATCGACCCGGTGCTGTCGATTCTCGTGGCTGGGATCATCGTCGCCGGAATCGTCGGGATCACGCGCGAGGCGACCGACGTGCTGCTCGAAAGCGCGCCTGGCCACGCGGAGGTTCCGGCGGTCCGCGCGAGCATCGTGCGGGTCGAAGGCGTCGTCGACGTGCACGACCTCCACGTCTGGACGATCGGGTCGGGTTCGCACGCGCTCTCCGCGCACGTCGTGCTGGACGATCGCAAGCTCAGTGAAGCAAGTGCGATCATGCGGAAGATCGACGGCGCGATGCGCGACGAGTTCGCGATCGCCCACGTGACCGTTCAGTTCGAGTGCGAGAGCTGCGAGGACGACACGACGATCGTGTGCACCCAGGCCGGCGTGAGCCGTATCGAACTCACGGGCGCTTCCGGTTCGCGAACGAGTCACTGACCAGGTCGGCGACCAGGTGCGTCGTCGACGTCACGAAGATCGACATGCTCGCCTGCCGGCGTACGACGGTCGTGACGTCGTAGTGCAGCGGGCACAATCGTGCGGTGTCGTACGCGACGGTCGCGGTGCTCTGCGAGTCGAATCCGTCCGGGCGGCGTATTGAAACCTGGCCGGCGACGGCAAACGTTGCGCGTTCGTCGTCGCTATGAAGGACGCGGTACGTAATCGTGCCGCGCGCCGGCGCCGCGGCGG
>JAQBPL010000323.1 GCA_028287545.1 Vulcanimicrobiota bacterium
ACGTTCACCATGATCGACACCCCGAATACCACGAGCGACGTCTCCTCGATCGCGGTCGGTCCCGACGGCAACCTCTGGTTCACCGACTACGGAGGCGCGATCGGCAAGATCGTCTGGTAAGCGCCGATCGCTCGTCGCGCCTGCGGCTACTGATCGTTGATGTTCAGCGGTCGCGGCGCGCCGACGAGCACGCGAACGTAGGACTCGCCGCCCTCGCGCGAGTCCGTGGCGGCTTCTACGACTGCTTCGGTCGTGCGCTCCCCGAAGAGCTCGAGGAAGCCGCCGAGGAACTCGCCGAATCCGTCCATCGCTAATCGTTGAGCCCCACCTGGAAGGTGAGCGGGACGGTCTTCGGTTCGCCGCGTTTCTCGACCGACGTCCCGATCGCCATGAACTCGATGACGTGCGGGCTCCAGATATGCGTCTTCTCGACGATCTGCATCCCGACGATGCCGTCGGCGCCGTGCGCTTCGGCCTCCGACTGCATCCGCGCCATCGCGAGCTCGCGCGCGTCGTAGATGGCCTCGGTGTAGTTGGTGAGCTCGATGTTGTTCCCGAGCGTCCGCATCGCTTGCATGAAGCCCTGGTGCGCGATGTGGTAGACGCAGTTCCCGAGCACGAGCTCGCGCGGAATGTACCCCGTCGACGTCACCAGCTTGTAGAAGTCCTGCACCGAGAAGTCGCTGGTGAAAGGTTTGTTGTCGTGCGTGCGCCAGCCTTGCGCGCCTTCCGGAGCCTTGACGGCCGTACCGACGGCGGTGAATTCGAGCGCGTTCTCCGCCCAAGCGTAGCCGCCGACCTCGAGCCGCACGCCGACGACGCCGTCCGCGCCGAGGACGTCGGCTTCTTCTTCCATCCGCGACATCGCCAGCTCGCGCGCCTCGTACATCGCGGCGCTCAAATACTGCAGCTCCTGGTTCTGGTAGAAGTTGCCGTACTGGATCCCGACGTGATAGATCGAGCTCCCGAGGACCAGGCCCAGCGGACGCCATCCCATCTGCTCGAGCAGCACGAATTCGGAAACCGAGAGGTCGCTGGTGAAGAGCGGCGCACCGCCCTCGCCGCGCATGCGGCGCAGACGCGAGACCGCGTCGAGCGGGACGCCGCCTTGCGTCGTGGTGACGCCGGGCTGCTGCTGCTGCTGGGATCGGCCGCCGAAAAAGCTCATCATTTCTCCCGGAAGAGTCGAGTGAGGATCGCCCGCGCGCCGCGTTCGCGCTCCACGTACGCGGCGAGATCGGCGATGAGGCCTTCGGTCCACTCGCCGAGATCGACTGCCAGCGTCTTGTTCCTGATGCCGCGCAGGAAGCGGGTGACGCTCGCCTCGACGCCGCCCTGCTGCGTGCGCGCCAGCGTGTACCGCAGCAGATCGTCGCGGCGCGGGACGTCGAGCCATACCGCGTCGACGTCGCCGCGGCCGAGGAACCCGGCGCGATGCACGTTCGCGAGCGCTGGGAACGCCGTCGCGAGCTGCGTTGCCGCGCGGGCGATGAGGGCGCCTGAGTCCCCGCCCGACTGCGCATCCAGCCGCTCGAGCACGCGGCGGACCAGCACCGCCGGGGGCGCGCTCGCATCGTCGACCTCCAAGGCCGGTGCTTCGGGAAGCGTGTCGGCCGGGCCGAAACGGGCTTGCAGAAAGCGCCCGTTCGCCTTCTGCGCAGTCTCCGCGCGCTCGGCAAGTGCGGCGAGCCGCTGCGCCGTCGCGCGTTCGAGCAGCCGCAGCTGTTCGACCAGCATCGAACCGGCAACCGCGTCGCGCCGCGCCGGAGGAATGTCCAGGAAGGCGTTGACCGTGTCGGGGAGATACCGCCGCTGCGTCTCGCGCAACGCAAATCCCGCTTCGTCGCCGGTGCCGCCGGCGAGCAATGGCTCTGCCTGGTCGAGCAACGTCTCGATGCGCGAGATCAGCATCTCTGCCTCGGTGGGCAAGGCACTCATTTCGCCCTGTACCTTCTCCCCTGGGCCGAGGTTGCACCCGCGGAGCTCATCTGCCCCGGTGAAATACCGCAAGAACGTCTGCGTTTCGGCGAAACACCGCCTGTCCTCGCGCTGTTACACCTACCGTAATGGCCAACAGATTCACCACCGCGGCGTCCGCCGCGGCCATCGTCGCGGCACTCGCGCTCCCTCTCCCCTCCGTCGCGGCAACGACGGCGACCGCCACCTCGCACCGGTATCACCTGGAAACGCGGATCGTCTCCCAATACGAAGCCGGCGAGGTTGACGGCACCCTTGCGCTGACGGTCTCTCCCGACGGCATCGTGCAGGGCACCTACCGTCCCCAGGACGGCAATTTCCGTACGGTTACCGGCGGTCTCGACGGCCGCAACATCTGGCTCGACTTCGGCTCGTTCGGGCGGTTCCGCGTCATCGGAACCTTCGAGCACGGCGTGCTCAAGGGCGTCGTGCAGAAACCGGGACCGGACACGGTTACGTTCGACGGGACGCCGGCAGGACAGTAACGTCGTCTAACACGGCGACCGGCTCCACCTCGACCTCGGGCGGCAGTTCTGCGTAGGCGTACACGGCGACGCCGGGTGCAGTGCGCTCGAGGAATTCGGCCAGCAGCGGGCGGAGCGGCGCGGTCACGACGATCGCATGCGGTGCGAGCGCGTCGTCGGCGACGTGGCGCGCGACGGCTTCGCGGACGGCGATAGCCGTCTGCGGGTCGGGCGCGAGCCCGCCGTCCGCCGACCACATGCGCGCGAGCTCCGCTTCGAACGCCGGCGCGAGGATCAGCGGCCGCAGCCGTCGCGTTCCGTCGCGCCGCAGCTGCGCGGGGACAACGATGCGCCGCGCCGCTTCCGCTAGCTCGCGCGGGTCGCGCATCGCAGCGGCCGCATCACCCAGCGTCTCGAAGACGGCGACCGCATCGCGCGGCCATGCGCGCTCGCGCAGCAAGTGAACGAACGCGCGATGCGCCGTGGCGAGCGGCAGCAGGTCGCTGCCGATTTCTTTCACCGCCGCCGGATGCGAAGCGCGCACGTGTTCGACGAGCGTTTGAAATTCCTGGCGCCCGAACAAGTCGGCAGCGTGCGTGCGCACGACTTCGGCGAGATGCGATCCGATGATGGAGATCGGATCGAAGGTGAGCGCGCCGGCGTGCACGGCACGCTCGCGCTCGTCGGGGCTGATGCTGCGCGCGTGCAGGCCGTAGACCGGCTCCGTCGCCGGCGCCCCGCGGATCGCGGCGAGCACGGCGGGCGAGCCGACGGCCAGTAAACGGTCGAGTTTGAGCGCGCCGGTCCCGGCGACGCGGTCGCGCACGCGAATCGCATACGTCCCCGCCTCGCGCAAGGGATCGTCGCGCAGCCGCACGCCGGGGATCACGATCCCGATCTCGACGGCGAGCGCGCGCCGCACGTCGCCGACCCGGTCGAGCAGCGCATCGCAGTTCGGCTGGGCGAGGAGCGGGTAGAGATCGGCGCCGACCTCGATCGCGAGCGCGTCGACGCCGACCAGCGCGAACGCGGTCTCCGGCCGCCGCACGGCTTCGCGGCGCCGGCCTTCCCTCGCGGCGCGCAGCGCGGCGTCGGCGCCGTCGCGGCGGCGCTGCGCGAGCATCGCGCCGCCGAACGCGACGATCCCGAGCGTCGCGAAGAGCGGCCCCGGAAACGCCGGGACGAATGCCAGCGCGAACACCAGCACTGCGGCGACGCGCAGCACATCGGGCCGCGCCAGTAACTGCGCGGCGAGGTCGACGCCGAGCGCCCCGTCGCCCGCGACGCGCGTGACCATCAGCCCCATCGCCGTCGAGATCAGAAACGCGGGCAGCGTCGTCAAAAGCGCGTTGCCGATCGAGAGGATCGCGAAGGTCTCGATCGCCTCGAGCGGCGCCATCCCATGGTACGCCGTGCCGACGACGACACCGCCGATCAGGTTCAGCACCACGATGACGAGCGCAGCGACCGCGTCGCCCTTCACGAACTTCCCGGCCCCATCCATCGCCGCGTAGAAGTCAGCCTCGCGCTGCACGCGAGCGCGCTTACGGCGCGCGGCGTCGGCGTCGAGCATCCCGGCGTGCAGATCCGCGTCGATCGCCATCTGCTTGCCCGGCATCGCGTCCAGCGTGAACCGTGCGCACACTTCGGCGACCCGCTGCGCGCCGCTGGCGATCACGACGAATTGAATCGTGATGAGAATCGCGAACACGATCAGCCCGACGACCACGTTGCCGCGCACGACGAACTGGCCGAACGCGGGGATCA
>JAQBPL010000379.1 GCA_028287545.1 Vulcanimicrobiota bacterium
GCGTCGTGCAGGTGCGCCGTGATCGTATGGTCCTGCGTCGCGTGCTCGACGACCGCTCGCACGCTGGAGCGGCGATACCGGGAGGTCACGCTCGGTTGGTTCGGGCGATCCGTCCGACTCTCCCCGCGTGAGCCGGCCGGATCGCGCTCCCCTTCGTCCGGTTTAGTCCGGTTTGACGAACGCGACGATCGCGTTCTCGGTACGACTGTTGGTCCAGAACTTCGTTCCGTCGAACGCCAGGCCGCGCGCCGCGAACGGGATCGACGCCAGCTCCTGGATCGCCGGCTGTTCCCCGCGCGCGTCCAAGCACACCAGCCGGTAGTCGTCGACTTCGCGGCTCTCGGTCGTGATCAGGTAGAAGCGGCCGGCCACGATCACCATCCCGGTGACCTCACGCGGAACGGGGATCGTGCGTAACACGGTCCCCGCTTCGTCCAATTCCAGAATGCAGCCATTGTCGCGCTGGCTCACGTACAGCCGGTCGCCGTCGTAGGCCAGGAACGACCCGGTGAGATCGGGGCACGGGATCTTCTCCGACTTGAAGTCCTTGCCCATAATGTAGCGGCGGATGTACCGGTCGTCGTTCTCGCCTTCGCCCACCACGACGCGGAGCGCGTCGCCGGTGACCGTGATGCCGAATGGCCTCCCAGGCGCCTGTGCCTCCTCGAAGACCGTTCCCTGCTGGGCCTTGAGCCCATAGATCCGATTTGTTCCGAAGGAGCCGATCCAGAGGTCCGTTCCGTCACATGCGATCCCGATCGGAGAGGGGCACGGGGCGGGGATCCGGAGCAGTTCGTCGATGGCCTCGAACGTCTGATTCATGCCCCGGGACAGTTCCCGGCCGGGTTCGCGGGCTCCCGGCGCCGGATGGCGAAAAAGCCCGGTCTGGATGGTCAGATTTTGCTTTGTGATCCACCCCCTATCGTTCGAGGACGTCGTGCGCTACGAGCCGGGCGCGCGCGGCAAGGGGAAGCCGATCATCGCCAAGATCCTCGAGTGGATGCCGGCATACGCGGCGGCCCACGTCACCGGGATTCGCACGCCCGACGGGCGGGAGACCGAGGGCTGGTTCGTGGCGGCGCCGCTGCTGCCGTCGCAGATGCTGGAGTTTCCGCGCGAGGGGGTCTACGACCGCATTCTCAAGGCGATCGATATCGGCGTCGAACTCGGCGCGCAGGTCGCGGGCCTCGGCGCGTTCACCGGCGTCGTCGGTGACGGCGGCGTGACGATCGCCGAGCGCGCGCCGATCCCCGTCACGACGGGCAACTCGCTGACGATCGCCGCCGGTGTGCGCAGCCTCTTTCGCGCGGCCGACGAGATGGCGATCGATCCGCGCGACGCGACGGTCGCCGTCATCGGTGCGACGGGCTCGATCGGCGGCGCGTGCGTCGAGCTGATCGCGCCGCGCGTCGGCCACGTGATCCTGGTCGCGCGCAACGAGACGCGCTTGCGCAAGTTCCACGAAACGATGGCACCTACGCTGCCGTGCGGCTCATCGTACACCACCGACATCTCCGCCGCCGTGCGCCGCGCCGACATGGTGCTGACCGCGACGTCGTCGACGCAGGACGTGATCGAGCCGGAGGACCTGCGCGTCGGCGCCGTCGTGTGCGAGCTTTCGCTCCCGCACGACGTCTCGCGCCGGGTAGCGCTCGAACGCCCCGACGTCCTCGTCGTCGAGGGCGGCAACATGCGCGTCCCCGGCGACATGAAGTGGTCGCGCGTGCGCGAGCCCGGCTCGGCCTTCGACATGGGCCTGCCGGCCGGCACGGCGCTGGCCTGCATGTCGGAGACGATGGTCCTCGCGCTCGAGGAGCGCTGCGAGCCGTACACGCTCGGCCGCGGAATCGACGTCGCGAAAGTGCGCGAGATCGACGCGCTCGCCGAACGCGCCGGCTTCTCGCTGGCCGACATGCGCGCGTTCGACCTCCCGATCTCGCGCGAACAGATCGCGCGCACCCGAGCCGCCGCCGCCGAACGCCGCGAGGCCTCGGCGTGAACGTGCGCGGGAATGACGACGGGCACCTCGTCTTAACGACGAGGCGCCCGTTCGGCGGTCGGACGACGGCCTCGAGACCCGTGAGGGACCGTATCATACCGCCTCCGGCGACGCAAGATCGCCGATGGGGGATCTTGTCATGCTGAGCTTGTCGAAGCATGGGCCACGATCGTGGCGCACCCTTCGACAAGCTCAGGGTGACACGGGGCACGCTCATCGTGACAACGAGCACGCTCACGGTGACAGAGCGTGAAGACCGTTGTCTCGGTCTCTCTCGGATCTTCGTCGCGCGATCATCGCACGGAGGTGGAGCTGCTTGGGGAACGGTTCGATATTTCGCGGGTGGGGACGGACGGGTCGATCGATCGGGCGATCGCGCGGCTGAAGGCGCTCGACGGGACGGTCGATGCGATCGGCCTGGGCGGCATCGACGTGTATCTCTATGCCGGGAAGGACCGCTACGCGCTGCGTGACGGCGTCCGGCTGCTCGAGGCGGTGAAGCAGACGCCGGTCGTCGACGGCAGCGGCTTGAAGAACACGCTCGAGCGGCAGGCGATCGCGTTCATGCACGAGTCGCTCGGCATCGAACTGCGGGGAAAGCGCGTGCTGATGGTGAGCGCGCTCGACCGCTTCGGCATGGCGCAGGCGCTCGTGCAGGCCGGCGCCGACGTGATCTTCGGCGACTTCATCTTCGCGCTCGACCTCGACCGGCCGGTGCGCGGGCTCGACGAGTTCGAAGAGATGGCGCGCCGCTACCTCCCCGACGCCTGCAAGCTGCCGTTCCAATTCTTTTACCCGACCGGAAAAAAGCAAGATCGCGCGCCGCAGCCGAAGTATCCGGAGTACTACGAGGATGCCGAGATCATCGCGGGCGACTTCCACTTCATGCGGCAATTCATGCCGGACCGGCTCGACGGCAAGACGATCCTCACCAACACCGTCACCGCGAAGGACGTCGACTTCCTGCGCGAACGCGGGATCGCGCGGCTCGTGACCACGACGCCGGATTTCGGCGGACGTTCGTTCGGAACGAACGTCGTCGAGGCCGCGCTGGTCGCGCTGCTGGGGAAGAAGTGGGTCGACGTCACCGAGCACGACTACCGGCGGCTCTTGCGCGAGCTGGATCTCAAGCCGCGCGTCATCGAATTCCAGGCCGCATAGACCTTTGTCGCTGATTCGAAACCTGTTCGCGCGCCAGGCGCACGATCGCGAACGCCTGCCCTCCGACGGCGTTCCGCTGCGCCGCGTCCTCGGCGTGAAAGCGCTCATCGCCGTCGGCCTCGGCACGATGCTCGGCGGGATCTTCACGACCGTCGGCACCGGCGCGCACGCCGCGGGGCCGGCGGTGATCGCGGCGTTCGGCCTCTCCGGCGTGACGTGCTTCTTCGT
>JAQBPL010000390.1 GCA_028287545.1 Vulcanimicrobiota bacterium
GAACGCCGCTACGCTGGTGCCGCACATCAGTGCGGCCACGGCGAGCGAAGTCCGCACCGTCCGCCGCATGAGCGCCGCTCCGGGCGCAAAGGCTATGCGAGGTGTCATTCGCGGGGTCCCCTCCCTACATGAGTGACAAAAATGACAGAAGCTCTGGTCTAAATGTCCAAGCACATGGCAAATCGTCTTCCGATTGAACCGACGATTTCGAACATGAGAATTGGATTATCGGGTCAGAAGGTCCGCCTAGTTTTTGAAATTTCGTTGCAAGCCGGTAGATCGGCTCGCAACCGACTGCGGTATGAACGCGCGAGGCGCCGAGTTCATTGCGCCGACGGGGAGGGCGCGGGGCGCGGATTCGGGGCCGCGGACGCCCGCGGCGCGGGCGTCCCGGCGGGCGACGGAGCCGGAGATGCCGGCTGGGTCAGAATCACCGGCGAGCCGGATAAGATCGCCTCGCCGGACTTCAAATCCACGTCGACCGCTGCGGCGCGGGCCGTCGATTGCCCCTCCGTGAGCACGACCCCGCCTTCGAGATGAAGCTTCCGGTGCTTTCGGTCCAGCACCATTGTGTCGGCCGTCGCAGTCCGGATCTCGCTCTCGTACCGGGCATGGCCCACCGCCTTATAGGTGTCCGCTTTGCCGTCGACGTCGAGCTCGTCGCACGTCAGCGTCGCCGGGGCCGCGTTTTTGCCTTGAGCGCTGCCCGGACCGCCTCGGTCGTGGACCTTGACGTTGCCGCGCATGACCGCGGCGCCCGTCTTCGTGTTGCCCTCGGCCCGGTCGGCGACCGCATCCAGACCCGGCCGCGTGATGCGAATCGGTGCGTCGCTGGCGAACGCTCCCGTGTCGACGTTGTACCGGAGCGCGGTGGTCTCGAGGGTGTAGTATCGTCCCGCGACGTGCGCGGAAGGTGCGGCAGCCGTCACCGCGCCGGCGGCGCAGAACGCGATGGCCGCCGCCGAAGCCGCCGCGCGGCGCCGCGCGATCACGCGGGCGGCCCTTCGAGCGGGACGGGCGTGATCAGGGGTGCACCGTCGAGGAACGCCAGCAGATTCTGCGCGGCCAGCATCGCCATGCGCGTTCGCGTCTGGTCGGTCGCGCTGCCGACGTGGGGGGTGATGACGACGTCGTCGCGGCCCTGCAACGGATGATCGGGCGGCAGCGGCTCGGGGTCGGTTACGTCGAGCGCCGCTCCCGCGATCGTTCCGGCGTCCAGCGCGCGCAGTAGCGCGGCGGTATCGGCGATGGCCCCGCGCGCGACGTTCACGAACACCGCGCTCGGCTTCATCTTCGCGAAGGCGGCGTCGTCGAACATTCCCCGCGTCCGCGGCGAAAGGGGGACGAGGACGACGACGCAGTCGGCCTCGGCGAGGAGCGCATCGAACGAGCGATAGGAGGCGCCGGTGCGGTCGTCGTCGTCGCGCGGGCGGCGGTTCGAATAGATCACCCGCATCCCGCTCGCGAACGCGCGGCGCGCGATCTTCGGTCCGATCCCGCCGAAACCGATGATCCCGAGCACCGCTCCTTCGAGGTCGGAGCCGAACGGCGCCTCAGCCTTCATCCAGCGACCGTCGCGCACCCAGTTCAGCGCGCGGCCGAGCCGCCGCATCCCGAGGATCACCAGCGCGTACGTGAGGTCGGCGACGGCATCGTCGAGCGACCCGCGCGAATTGGTGAGCGCGATGCCCCGCTCGCGGAGCGCGGCGAGGTCCACGTTGTCGTAGCCGACCGACACGGTCGCGACGATGCGCGCCGCGGGCGCCTGCGCGATCAGCGCCGCGTCGACCGGAACGCCCGAGTTGACCAGCAGGCCGGCCGCATCGCCCAGCGCCGGCGCCCACCGCTCGCGCGGCTCGCCCGCGAGATCGACGACGTCGGCGCGGGCGCGCAGCGCTGCCAGCACCGCGGCCGGAACGCGCGCCAGGACGGCGAGTTTCGGCCGCTCCTCGGACACCTTACGCCGGCGGGTTCGCGACGGCGTCGGCGATCGCGGCGCCGACCTCGCGGGTGCCCGCGGTTCCGCCGATTTCGCGCGTGCGCGGTCCCGAGGTGAGCACCGCTTCGATCGCCGCCATCACCGCCGCCGCTGCGTCGGGATGCCCGAGGTGCTCGAGCATCATCGCGCCGGACCAGATCTGACCGATCGGGTTGGCCACGAATTTGCCGGCGATGTCCGGCGCCGAACCGTGGACGGGTTCGAAGAGCGAGGGAAACTCGCGCTCCGGATTCAGGTTGCCCGACGGCGCGATCCCGATCGTTCCGGTGCAGGCGGGTCCGAGGTCGGAGAGGATGTCGCCGAACAGATTCGAGCCGACGACGACGTCGAACCAGTCCGGATGCTGCACGAAGTGCGCGGTGAGGATGTCGATGTGATACTGGTCGCTCCGCACGTCCGCGTACTCGGCGCCGATCGCCGCGACGCGCTCGTCCCAGTACGGCATCGTGATCGCGATGCCGTTCGATTTGGTCGCCGAGGTGAGGTGCTTCTTCGGCCGGCTGCGGGCGAGCTCGTAGGCGTAGCGCAGGATGCGGTCGACGCCGCGGCGCGTGAAGATGGACTCCTGGATCACCATCTCCTGCGCGGTTCCTTCGAACATGCGCCCGCCGACGGACGAATACTCGCCCTCGGTGTTCTCGCGTACGATCCAGAAGTCGATGTCGCCCGGAGTGCGGCCGGCGAGCGGCGAGGTGATCCCGGGCATCAGGCGGACCGGCCGCAGGTTGACGTATTGCTGGAAGCCGCGCCGCATCGGGATCAGCAGGCCCCACAGCGAGACGTGATCGGGCACGTTCGGAAAACCGACCGCGCCGAAGTAGATCGCGTCGTGCCCGCGGATCTGCTCGAGACCGTCCGCGGGCATCATGGCCCCGGTAGCCGCGTAGCGTTCGCAGCTCCAGTCGAACTGGTCCCATTGGAAGCGGATGCCGTGCCGCGCGGCGACGGCGTCCAGCACGCGAATTCCCTCGGGGAGCACTTCCTTGCCGATGCCGTCGCCCGGGATCGTCGCGATGCGATACGTTTTCATGTGGCCGGTAGTCTGCCTTATTGAGACGATTTGGGGAGAAAGCCGAGCGAGATCCACGGCACGAACGCGATGATGAGCAGGCCGATGATCAGTGCGATCATGTACGGCAGCATCGGTTTGACAACGTTCTCCGGATTCGACTTCCCGATCGCGCTCGCGGCGTAGAAGCCGATGCCGAGCGGCGGCGAGAACAGTCCGACGCCCATCGCGAGCACCGCGACGATCGCGTAGTGCACCTCGTTGATCCCGG
>JAQBPL010000403.1 GCA_028287545.1 Vulcanimicrobiota bacterium
GCGCCGGCCGTACCGGCGACAAAACGACCGCGCGAGAGAGCTTGCTTCACGGGCTAATGCTCCTGGGACGATGCTGAGTTTTGAATGCGACTTCAGTCACTTCCAGGAAACGTTCCTGCATGATCGACCTGCCGGCGTGAAAAGACTTTGACACACCCCAGGCCCCCGATCCGCCCGAACGCAAGGACAGCCCACCGAGGCGATTTCCACGGTTATCCCGAGGCTGTCGGAACCGCCTCAGCCCCGGTCACCCCCCAGCCAAAGGGGTGCCTCGACCCAACGCCCCAAGAGCCCCCAATGAAGATCCCGGCCAAGGACCGACCCGTGGAGCCGCGTTAAAAACCATGTGGTTCGGTGAGAACCCGCCGAGCGCGATCGTCACCGGAGGCGGCAGCGGGATTGGCCGCGCAGTCTGCGAGCTGCTGGCCAAGGACGGCTACCACGTGGCCGTCGCCGATAGCGATTTGGCGGCGGCGGAAGCCGTCGCGCACCACATCGACGGACTGGCGTATCAGGTCGACGTCGCCGACGAAGCGTCGGTGGTTGCCCTGTTCGAGCGCGCGTGCGCGGCGTTCGACGGAACGCTCGACGCGCTCGCGACCTCGGCCGGGATTGCGGACTTGACCCCGTTCATGGAGATCGACGTCGCGACGTTTCGCCGCATTCACGACGTCAACGTGATCGGCACGTTCCTCTGCATCCGCGAGGCGGCCAAACGCATGCGGCCCGGGGCGCGCATCTGCACCGTCGCGAGCGTCGCCGGAAAGCGCGGCGGCGGACTCTCGGGCACCGCCGCATACGCCGCCAGCAAGGGCGCCGTCCTCGCGCTCTCTCGCAATGCCGCGCGCGTGCTCGCGGAGCGCGGGATCGCGGTGAACTGCGTCGCGCCGGGTGCCACCATGACGCCGATGCTCGATGCCGCGTTCGCCGACGCCGACCGGAAGGCGCGGATCGAGGCTAGTATTCTGCTCGGGCGCGCCGCCGAACCAAACGAGATCGCCGAGGCGATTGCGTGGCTGCTCTCGCCTCGTTCGTCGTACGTGCAAGGCGAAACGCTCACCGTCGACGGCGGCATGATGTTCGACTGATGCCGCGGACCACACTCACTCGAACCGCAGGGATCACCGCATGACCGCCCGCCCGACCTCCCGGCGCCGCTTCGCGGCCGGCACCGCCGCGACGCTCGCGTCGATCGCCGTGGTGCGCGCCCCGGTCCGAGCCGCGGAGTTCACCTACAAGTACGCGAGCAACGTCTCCGTCGACCACCCGCTCAACGTCCTCATGAAAGAGTGCTGGATCGCGGTCGGCAAGGAGACGAAGGGCCGGCTCGCCGTGGAGGTGTTCCCCAACAACCAGCTCGGCGGCGACACGCAGGCGCTGCAGCAGCTGCGCTCCGGCGCCCTGCAGTTCTTCACGCTCGACGGCGGGATCTTGCAATCCGTAGTTCCGGTCGCCGGCATCCAAGCCGTCGGGTTCGCATTCCGGGACTCGGCCGAAGCGTTCCGCGCGCTCGACGGGCCGCTCGGCGACTACGTGCGCGACGATATCCGCAAATCCGGGCTGTACGTCCATCCCAAGATGTGGGAGAACGGAATGCGGCAGATTACCTCGTCGAACAAACCGATTCGCAGCGCCGCGGACCTCGACGGCTTCAAGATCCGCACCCCGCCGGGCGCGCTGTGGGTCGATCTCTTCAAGTCGCTCGGCGCGGCGCCGGCGCCGCTGAACTTTAGCGAAGTCTACACCGCGCTGCAGACGCACGTGTTCGACGGCCAGGAGAACCCCTACGCGATCATCGACACCGCCCGCCTGTACGAGGTGCAGAAGTATCTCAGCGTCACCAATCACATGTGGTCGGCCTATCATTTCCTGGGCAACCCCGATGCCTGGAAGGCCCTGCCGCCCGACGTGCAGGCCGTCGTCGAGAGAAACCTGACCAAGTACGCGCTGCTGCAGCGCCGCGACACGCAGTTGCGCAACGACTCGCTCTCGGAGAAGCTCGCGCGCCGCGGGTTGGCGGTCAACCACGCCGACACGAGCGGCTTCCGCTCGAAGCTCTCCGGTTCGGGCTTCTACGTGCGCTGGAAAGAAAAGTTCGGAGCACCGGCGTGGGCGCTGCTGGAAAAGACGTCCGGGAAGCTGACCTGACGCGACGAATGGGAGGTGACGTGAACCCGTCGCGTCTCCTCCCGCTCGCGCTGCTTGCGCTCACCGCCTGCGTCTCGACCGCTCCGCGCATCGCGATTCCGAGCGCGGCCGAGGCCAATTGCGAGAGCCGTTCGGTCAAGCAGACCGCGATCGGTTCGATCGTCGCCTCGACCGATGACACGGTGCGCGAGGGAACGTATCCCGGCGATGCGGCGCTGAAGAAGCTCGTGAAGGGCGGCGGCGGGGTGTTCGCCTACTGGAAGGCCCAGCCGCTGCTGGTCCCGCGCACGGCCAAGTCGCTCGGCAGCACGGAACAGTACCTTCCGCTCACGCGTGCCGTCATCACGAACCAAATCAACGTCGCCGAGCACTGGCGCCCGGTCTGGCTGACGTTCGCGATGCCCAAGGGGCCGGTCACCGTTCTCGAGCGCGCGTACGACATCCAGGACGTCTGCATCGAGGGCCGGCGCGACGTCTAGCCTGCTAGGTGCGGCGCACGGCGCGCCGTAAGTCGTTCCCGATCAGCTGCTCGACGAGCAGCGCCGCGATCAGCATGCCGGTCTCGATGATCGTGAAGGCGCGCACCGAGGGCATCGCCGGGCGCGCGATCACGCCGGCCAGAACGAGCAATCCGGCGCCCGCGAAAAACCGCGCGACGCCGCGCAGCAGCGAACGCGGCACCCGGGCACCGCGCGCGACGTCGTGCGCGAGCCGCAGCGGCGGCCGCGTCCCCACGTCCCACACGACGAACGCCAGCGCATCGAACACGATCGCAAAAGCAAACCGCGCGACCAC
>JAQBPL010000011.1 GCA_028287545.1 Vulcanimicrobiota bacterium
TGGGACGAGATGGACCGCTGGTGCGATTTCTACGAGCGGACTCTTGGCCTTACGGCGCTGATCTCGTTCGACGACCGCGACATCTCGACCGAATACACCGCGCTCAAGTCGCGCGTGATGCAGAGCAGCGGCGGCGGGATCAAGTTTCCGATCAACGAGCCCGCGCACGGCAAGAAGAAATCGCAGATCGAGGAGTACTTGCAGTTCTACGGCGGTGCCGGCGTGCAGCACATCGCGATCCAGACCGACGACATCGTGGCGACCGTCGAAGCCCTGCGCGCGAACGGCGTCGAGCTGCTCCAGGCGCCCGAATCCTACTACGACGAACTGCCCTCACGCGTCGGCGCGATCGCCGAAGACCTCGAAGCGCTGCGCCGGTTGAGTATCCTCGTCGATCGCGACGACCAGGGCTACATGCTGCAGATCTTCACCAAACCGCTGCAGGACCGCCCGACGCTGTTCATCGAGATCATCCAGCGCCGCGGGGCGCTCTCGTTCGGCAAAGGCAACTTCAAAGCGCTCTTCGTCTCGATCGAACAAGAACAAGCCAAACGCGGCACGCTATAGCGGTTGTCATCGTGGCAACGATTTGCTCGTCGTGACAACGATTTGCTCACCGTGACGCCGCGAGTGAGTCCAGGTATTGGTGGACGTAGGCGATGACGATGCTGCCCTCACCGACGGCGGAGGCGACCCGTTTGACGGAGTCGCTCCGAACGTCGCCGGCCGCAAAGACCCCCGGTGTGCTGGTCTCGAACGGGAACGGCCGGCGCGCAGCCGTCCAGCTCGTCAGGTCGCGACCGGTGCGGACGTAGCCGCCGGCGTCGCATTCGATCGCGCGCGGCAGCCAATCGGTCTCGGCGTCGGCGCCGATGAACACGAAGAGCGCGTCCGCGTGACGCTCGACCTCCGCTTCGGACCCCTCACGCGTGACGATCGCCTCGAGGTGGTCCTCGCCCAACACCCGAGCGACCGTGGTTCGCAACTCGACCGAGATATTCGCCTTCGAGTTCAGCTGCTCGATGAGGTAGTGCGACATGCTCTTCGCCAGCGCATCGCCGCGCACGAGAACCGTCACGCTGCGCGCGTAATTCGCGAAGAACATCGCTGCCTGTCCGGCCGAGTTCCCTCCGCCGACGATGAAGACGTCTCGCCCGCGCGTTCCGAGCGCTTCAGTGCGCGCGGCTCCGTAGTAGACGCCGCGCCCGACGAAGAGCTCTGATCCGTCGCATTCGAGCGGACGCCACGACACGCCGGTCGCGATGACGACGGCGCGCGCGGCGATCGTCTCGTCGCCGTCGAGCACGATCGAAAATGTCGGTTCGCCGACGCGCAGCTCGACGACGTTGCGCGTCACCAAGATCTCCGTTCCGAACTGCTTGGCCTGGAGCAGCGCCCGGTGTGCGAGATCGCCGCCGGAGACGCCGCCGGGAAAGCCCAAGTAGTTTTCGATGCGCGACGACGTCCCGGCTTGGCCGCCCGGCGCCTCGCTCTCGATCATCATCGTCCGCAGGCCTTCCGAGGCGCCGTAGACGGCCGCCGCGAGGCCCGCCGGTCCGCCGCCGACGATCGCCAGATCGTAGATCGCGGTGGTCGGACGCGTCTGCAATCCCAAGGACTCGGCGAGATCCCGTTGGCTCGGCTGCACGAGTGAGCGCCCTTCGGTGACGACGACCGGATACGCGTTTGCCTCGAGCAGTTCGGCGGCGACGTACGGCCGATCGGCCGGATCGCTCGGATCGAGCCAGTCGAACGGGACTTGATTACGGGAGAGGAAGTCGCGAATGTCGTGACAGGCGAAATCGTAGCGGTCGCCGACGATCGTCGCTTGCGTCACCTCTGCGGCGGCGTAGATGTCGCGAATGATGCCGACGCGGCGAACGAGCGTCTGCGCGAGCATGGCGCTGGCCTCCGTCGCCTCGGTGACCATCGCGTGGAAGTCGGTCGGATCGGTGCGCATGAGGCGCGACGGCTGGATCGCGCGGCAGCTGACCGTCGCCGTAGACCCGAGCATCAGCGGCACCTCGCCGAAGAATTCACCCGGGTCCCAGGTGGTCGTTTGACGTTCGCGGCCCGCGAGGGTGCGCACCGCCTCGATCTCGCCTTCGAGCACGATCCAAAAATACGGCGGGTCGCCTTCGCGTATGATCCACTCCCCGACGTTGGCGCGGACGTCGGCGGCCCGCGCGACGATCCGCGAGCGGAGGGCGTGCGGGAGCGCGGCGAGCAGGGGGACGGTCAGCGCGTCGGTCGGCGTGATCATGGCGGCGCTACAACCTTGCCGATCCGACGCGCGGTTTCAGGCGTTCTTCACGACTGGCGCCGCGGCGGGAAGGCACCGGAGCGGACTTCTCCGGCGTAGGCACGCAGGGCGTTGGTGGCGTCGTTGGCGAGGTTGGCGTAGGCCTTCGCGAATTTCGGCGGATCGGGATAGAGGCCGAGGACGTCGTGCAGCACCAGCACCTGGGCGTCGCAGTTCACCCCGCTGCCGATGCCGATCGTCGGGATGCCGACCGCTTCGGTGACGGCGGCGGCGACCGCGGCGTCGACCATCTCGAGGACGACGGCGAAGGCGCCGGCTTCGGCGACCGCGGCTGCGTCGCGCAGCAGCTGCTCGCGCGCGCGGCGCGGGCGGAAGCCTTCGCCGAGCGCCGCGGTCTGCGGCAGCAGGCCGATGTGCGCGCACACCGGGATCCCGGCGCCGACGATCGCGCGGATGCGCGGCGCCGCCGCCTCGCCGCCCTCGAGTTTGACCGACGACGCGCCGCCCTCTTTGATGAGCCGCACGGCGCTCGAGACGGCGTCGGCGTCGGAGGCCTCGTACGCGCCGAACGGCAAGTCCGCAATCACGTGGGCGCGCGCGGTGGCGCGCACGACGGCGCCGGTGTGGCGCACCATGTCGATCAGTTGGACCGGGGTCGTCGCGGGGTAGCCGAGGACGACCATGCCGAGCGAGTCGCCGACCAGGATCACGTCGATCCCGGCGGCTTCGGCGCAGCGCGCGAACGGCGCGTCGTAGGCGGTGATGACGGGGAACGCGGTTCCTTTGCGGACGCCGATCTCCGCCGCGCCGAGCCGGCCCCTCACGCGCGCTGCCGCGCGCGCACGAGGCGCAGCATCGCGTGCGTGAGGGGGACGGCGATCCCGTGATCGGCGGCGGAGCGAACGATGGCTCCGGCGATCGCTTCGATCTCGCTTGGGCGGCCGGCGTCGAGGTCTTGCAGCATCGAGTTGCGGTTCGCCGCGGTGGCGCGCGCCGCCG
>JAQBPL010000022.1 GCA_028287545.1 Vulcanimicrobiota bacterium
CTCGAGCTCGAAGTCGAAGTGATTGTAGAGGTACGACCCCTGCCGCACGACGTGCACCTGCGGGAGCGTCCGCACGCGATCGGAAAACGCGGCCGGCAACGCCGGCCACAGATCGATCTCGTGCGTCGAGAGCTGGGTGAGCATCGTATTGCGGTCCGGGATGATCTTGAAGATGATCCGCTGCAGCTTGGGCTTGCGGCCGAAATAGAGCGGATCCGGAACCATCTCGACGCTGTCGGCGCGCTTCCACGCAACGTACTTAAACGGCCCGATCCCGACCGGCAGCGCGTTATACGGCGCTTCGTTGATCGACGCCAGGCTGCCGAGCAGGTGCTTGGGGAGGATGCACGGGTTCGCTCCGCCCGAGCTGAAGAAGTTGACGTAGAAACCGCTGTACGGCCGCAGCAAGTGAAAGACAACGGTATACGGATCCGGGGTGTCGACGCGGTCGATCAGGTCGAACCCTTGATGCGTCCCTTCGTTGTTCGCCGGGTTCCGCACGACGTCGGTCGAGAACTTGACGTCGGCGCTGGTGAAGGGCACGCCGTCCGACCACTTCGCGTCGCGGCGCAGGCGGTAGGTGATCGTCTTGCCGTCGGCCGCCACGCCGCCGTTGGCGCGGGTCGGCACGGCAAGGGCGAGTTCGGGCACCGGCCGGTTGTGCCGGTCGTAGCGGACCAGCCACGCCATCGTCAGCGAGCTCATGAACGAGAGCGTCAGCTGCTGGTTGAGGTGCGGGTTGAGTCCGACGATGTCTTCGCCGGTCGCGTAGCGCAGAACATGCGGCGTCGTCCAGGGATGGCGGCCGTCCGACGGCGCGGCGCCGATCTGCTGGGAGGCGCACCCGGAAACGATCGCAAGCGAGAGCAGCAGCGGCGCCGCGGCGCCGCGCCGGATCAGATCTTGTAGTCCCACGTGTTCCAGAACGGCGTCGAGATCACGGGCGTCGCGAGCACGCCTTGGAGATCGCTGTTGTAGACGATGGGATACTTGCGGAACCACATGATGATCGAACCGTCGTCCTTCGCGAACTCGTCCTGTACGGTCATGTAGTCGGCGATGCGGCGCTTCGGGTCGACGGTCGCGTTGGCGTCGTCCATCTTTGCGGTTGCGACCGGGTTGTTCCAGAAGAAGAAATTCTGGCCGTGCGGCGCCAGATAGTGGCCGGAGTAGATCGCGCTCTGGTCGATGTCCGCTGCGCCGGCCCACGAGTACGTCGCGACGTCGTACTTCCCGCTGGTGAGGATGCCGCTCGGGTCGTTGGCGAAGAACGACGAGGTGGGGTAATTCTTGAGGGTGACGTCGGCTCCGATCGCGCGCCAGTACGACTGCGCTTGGGCCTGCAAGGCATGTCCCGTCGTCGACTCGGTCTGGGTGGAGAACACGAAGCTCAGGCGCTGCCCATTCTTCACCCGGATCCCGCCCGGACCAACCTTCCAGCCGGCCTGATCCAACAGCGCACGCGCCTTGGCGGGGTCGTACGGATACTTCATCACGTTGCGGTTGACGTAGCTCGGCGAGAGCGTTGCGTCGAAGAACGTGTCCGCGAGGTCGCCCAGGCCGTGCTGCACCTTCTCGAGCAACGCCGGGCGGTCGAGCGCGTAGGTCAGCGCGCGCCGCACGCGCACGTCGGAGAACAGCGGCTGCCGCAGGTTGAAGTCGATGTGAACGTAGTTGTAGACGATCGGCGCGATCGCCGTCGTGCCGGCAAAGGCTTTCTCGCGATCCCACGCGCCGGAGGGCATGTTGAAGCCCATATCGACTTCGTGCGTCTGCACCTGCGTCACCAGCGTGTTACCGTCGGGGATAATCTTGTAGATGACCTCGTCGAGACCCGGCCGCCCGCGAAAGTACTTCGGATAGGCTTCCAGCCGTACTTGCGAGCCGCGATCCCACGACACGAACTTGAACGGGCCGCTCCCGACCGGCGCCGACTGGTAGGGCGCCTGATTGAACGAGCCTTTATCGTCGTTGTATTTCGCGAGCAGGTGCTCCGGGAGGATCGGCGCGTTGCCGTTGACGCTCCACAACTGCTGCAAGAACGGCGAGTAGACGTGCTTCATGTGCACGACCGCGACGTACGGGTCGCTGCAGTCCACGTCTTTGATCGCGTCGTAGCCGACCGTCGTCTGCGCGTTGTTGTGCGGGTTCATCACGGCCTGCCAGGTGAACCGCAGGTCCTTGCACGTCAACGGCTCGCCGTCGTGCCACGTAATGTCGTGGCGCAGCTTGTACTTGAGCGTGCGGCCGTCGCGCGACACGTCGCCGTTCTCGAGGGTCGGAATTTCGCTGACCGCGTCGGGGACCGGCTGCGAGTGCTCGTCGTAGCGAATCGTGTACGAGAACAGGAACATCGAGAGCTCGAGCGTCGGCTGGGACGAATCGATGATCGGGTCGAGATTCTTCGGGTCCGCCGCGGCGGAAATCACCAGCCGGCCGTGCTGGGTGAACGGGTTGCCGCCTGCGCCGGGCTTCGAAGCGGTGGTCGAGCCGCCCGGGTCGCCGACCCTCGTACATGCGGAAAGAGCGAGCGCTAGAAGCGCCCCCACCGCGGCCATCTTGGATATCATCTCAGCGCATCGTCTCCGGGTCGATTCCGTTCCGGGAGCAAAAGTCGGCAAACGCCGCGGGCGCGATCTCGGAAGGCTTGATCTCGCTGCGTCCGCCCCAGAACACGTTGGTGTAGTCGAACGCGATCCCGGCCTCGCGCAGGTGATCGTCGATCGCGGCCTTGTGTGCGAGAACCATCGCCTTGTCGGTGCCGTGAGCGACGCCCATGATGTTGACGCCTTTGAACTCCGGTCCACCTTCTCGCCAGTAGGCGTGCGTCATGATGTAGTGGCGCCCCACCTCGCGGCCGGCGTCGACTTCGCGGCCGACCGGGACCTTCCAGTGGAAGAGCGCGTTGTAGCGGGTCACCTGCGCGCCGCCGGCCGCGGCGTTCGGCTTGACGTGTTCGAGGAAGGTCGAGAAGCGTCCGATGACGCCGCGCCGGTTCAGGTCGGTGCCGACGCGCGCGAACTCCTCGAGCGAGACGCCCGCCTCGGACGCACGCCCGCGCCAGAGGTCGCGCACGAGCTCGGAGGGGGCGAATTCGCGCTTGATCGCGGTCAGGACGCGCCACTCGAGCTCGCTCAGCTCGACGATGTTCGTGTCCTTCACCACCGCCGGTTCCGCGGCGCGGGCACCGGGCTCCAGACCCTGCCGGCGCACGTGTCCGACGCCGAGCGCGAAGAGCATCTCGGCCGGCATCAGCCGGTGCGCCTCGGCGCCGATCCGCCCGGCGAGAAACGCCGCGTATTTCGCGATCTCGTACCCCTGAGGAACCTTGAGCGTCGTCCACAGCCGGTAGTTCGAACCTGCGGTCGCGCTGTCGGTGCTGCGAATGACGACGTGCCCGGAGAACGGATCTTCGCGGAACAGCCAGTCGAAGGCGGCGTCGAGTTTCTCCGCCGGAACCTGCCACGCGCACAGGCTGCCCTTGGCCAAGTTGGTCGCCATCAGCGTCTGCCGCACGCGGCGGATCGTCCCGGAACCGAGCATCGCGACGATCCGCTCGAGGACCGTCGCGACGTCAAGCCCGCTCCGCTCGGCGATCGTCCCGAAGGGGTCGAGTTGGAAGCCCGAGAGGCGATCCTCGCTCACCGCGAGGATCGCCGCATTGGTCGGATCGTCGATCCAGACCGGTTTCGTCGGATTCATGCCAGCGGGGACTTCACCCGGCGGCGTTCGCGCCCTCCGCGAAAAGCAGGGCCTGTTCCGCCAGGCGGACCGTGTAGACGGCGTTGACTTCGTCGGTCAGCGCCGTCGTGATGCCGAGCTGTGCGTTGAGGAGCAAGGGAAGGGTCGTCACCCCGGCCGCGTACTGCGCTTCGGTCGAGCGCAGATTTTCTTGCGCCGTGGCGAGTTCGGCGTTCGTCTGACCGAGCGCGGCGTAGGCCGACACCAAGTTGACGAGCGCCGTCTGCACGTTGAGCTGGATCGTCGCCTGGGTGTTCTGGAACAGCGCGACCGAGTTGTCGAGCTGTCCTTGGGCAAGCGCCGTCTGCGCGCGCGTAACGCCGCGGTCGTAGATCGGAATCGTCAACGTGACGCCGACCGATGAAGCGTTGCGAAACATGCCGCCGCCGGTGTCGGTCGAGGTCGTACTGTACGTGCCGCTCCCGTTGAGGGTCGGGAAGTTCCCCTTGCGCTGAAATATCAGGTTCTGCTGGAACGAGACGACGTTGTACTGCGCGGCGGTGAGATCCGGCCGCAGCGCGACGGCGCGAACGATCGCCTGATCGTAGGAAGGCGTCGGGAACGCCGGCGTGACGGCCAGCGTGCCGGAGAGGGCGTTCAACGCCGGAACGTCGTCCTTCGGCCGGACGTTCGAGGCTGCGTCGAGGCCGAGCGTGTTCGCGAACGTCGCGAGCTGCACTTTCTCGGCCGCCTGCGCGCGAACGACGGCGACGCGCGCCTGCGCGGTCGGCAGCTGCACGGTGGCGAGCTGCGAGCGCGGGGCGGTGCCGCTGCGAATCTGCGCGGAGACGAGATTTTCCTGAACGATGTCGAGCTGAACCGTGGTCTGCGAAACCTGCGTCAGACGCTGCGCGGCAAGCGTGTTGTAGTACGAGGTCGCGACGTTGAAGGCGATCGTCTGCAGCATGCGCTGATAGGTCGCCACCGACGCCTGCTGCGTCGCGCGCGCGGAGCGAATCTCCGCGGCGACACGTCCGCCGTCGAAGATTAGCTGGGTGATCGTCGCGTCGAGAGCGTTCGTCGTTACGGTCGTACTGGTGAGGTTCCCGACGACGGCGCCGGCCGCGGACGTCGGCACGGCGGTCGATTGACGATGCGTGTGGTCCTGCGTCGCGGTGCCGGTGACCGCTGGGAAGAGCGCGCTCTCCGCCAGCGAGAGCGGGGCACTGGAAATCGCCACCTGCGCACGCGCCTGCGCCAACAGTGGCGAGCGCGCGTAGGCGATGAGGATCGCCTGCTGGAGGGTGACGATTTGCGGGATGCCGGAGACGACGTGCGGCGGCGACGACGGCGCGGGCGTCCCGTATGCCGGAAACGGCAGCGGCGACGTCGCATCGGCGGGCAGCAGCGTCGGAATCTGCGACGCGTTGATCACGCCGGTGCCGCCCGCGGGCGGCCCCGGGGCGACGGTAGGCGTGGCGCCCGGCGCCGCGCCCGGCGCCGGCGTAAAGAACGGAAACGGAGTCCCCGCGCTAGGCGGCGTCGCGACCGGAGCCGGCGTCGCTATCGGGGGCAGCGACGGGCCCGGCGGCACCGTCGCCTGAGCGGATGCGGGTTGAGCGCCGAAGGCAAGCGCGCTCAGCCCGAACCCCAGAAGTGCGAGCGGGATTGCGTCATGACGCATCTATTGCGCTCCGCGTCCGCCGCCGGCCGGGGCCGAAATGGCCACGAGGCTGTCCGGCCGCAACGCATCGGGACGCGTGGTGATCACGGTCGTCCCCGCGCCGATCTGCGAACTGCGAATCTCGGCCTCGGTGTCGGTCTGCAGGCCGACGGTGACCGGAACTTGGACCGCCTTCATGATCTTGGGAGGCGGCGGACCGGCAGCAGCCCCGCCGCCGGGACCCTTTCCTGGCGCGCCGCCGGCCGGCGGTGCGCCGCCCGCCGCGGGCGCTCCGCCCGGAGGAGCAGGCGCGGCCGCGACCGTGTAGACGCTCGCGCCGGTATCGCTTTGGAACACGGCGGTGCGCGGCACCACGATGGCGCCGGGGTGGAACTCTTTGCGGACAACGACGCTGACCAGCATGCCGCCGCGCAGCGCGTCGCCCACGTTCGGCACGCGCAGGCGCGCCCGGTACGACAGCGTGCCCGATGTCGGCGTCGCGTTGACGTCCATCACCGCGGCTTTGAAGGTGCGGTTGGGCAGGCTCGAACTGGTGAAGGTGACCGGCGTGCCCGAGTGCACGTAGGCGAGATTGTCGTCGGGGACGTTGACGTTGACATAGACGGCCGCGATCTGCGAGATGCGCGCCACCGGCTGATTCGGTCCGGCGAACGCACCGGGATCGAGCAGACGCTGGGTGATGACGCCGTCGTACGGCGCGCGCACGTTGGTTTGCGCGATCTGCGTTTGGAGCATCCGGACTTGCGCCTGAGCGGCGGCCAATTGGCCGCGGTTGACCGCGATCTGCTGGCGCTGGATCGGTACCGCGTTGCCGCCCTGCGTCTGAGCGTAGCGCAGCGCGTTTTCGGCCTGGCGCAACGATTCGCGCGCATTGTTGAGCGTTTGCTGCGCCTGCACGAACTGCGAGCGCGCTTGTTCGTAGGCCGTTTGCGCGACGAAGCCTTGCGCGAGGAGTTTCTGGTCGGCGTCGTAGGTCGACTTCGCGCTCTGATAGCCGGCTTGGGCCGTCGAGACGTTGTTGCGCGCCGAGTTGAGCTGCTGCTGCGCCGTGACGACGGTGTTCGATGCTTGCGCCGCGGTTACCGGGGCCTGCAGCGTGGATGAGCCGAGCGAAGCCGACTGCTGCTGCACGATGGCTTCCTGCTGCGCGAGCGACGCGCTGAGCGTCGAGTCGTCGAGCTTGGCGATCGTCTGGCCCGCGCTCACGTGTTGACCTTCATTGACGTACACGGCGACGACGTTCCCGGATTGCGGCGAACTAAGCGTCGACTCCTGAAGCGGCGCGATCTGGCCGTCCAGCGTCACGTAGGTCGCGATGTCCCCCCGGTGCGCTCGGGCGACGTCGACCGCAAGGGGTGCCTCAGCTCGCTGCGGTGCCCCGCCCTTCGCACAGGCAGTAAGGACCGCGATGGCAAGCGCCGCGGCCAGCGACACACGCTGACTCCGTCTCATGGTGCTCCTTATACTTCAAAAATACTGCGGACCGGCTCGGAAACGTGCTCTACGACGTGACCGTCCCATGGTACTACCGGCTGGAACGTGAAAATGATTCGCCCGGTTGCCGGTCGTAAGTGGCCCCGGGATGCGCGGCAAAATTGAGGTGGGGAGGACCTATCAGAGCCAGACGCGGGTGGAGGAATGGATGACGGCGGAAAAAGCCGGCAACCGCGGGGTTGACGTCCTCTCCACGCCGATGCTCCTG
>JAQBPL010000071.1 GCA_028287545.1 Vulcanimicrobiota bacterium
GCGTCGGTCGTCTTGAAGATCCCGCCGTTCACCGCCGCGATGAAGAAGGTGTTCGGCCGGCCGGGGACGCCGCTGACCGCGACGGTGCGGCCGCCGCGAAACGGACCGATGGCGCGCCAATGCAGCACCCCGTCGAGCGGCGGCGGCGCGACCGGTGCCGCGAGCGCCGGCACGGCGGAAGCGAGAACGGCGAGCGCGATGCAACGCGCAAAGACGGCGATTCGAACGATCACGGCGCGTTGTTCAACGGTGGCCTTTTCAGCAACCTTGTCAACCGTGTTTTGGGCGCGGGGCCTCATCTCGGCGGACGAACGGCTCGGTGAGGACGGAAAGCTCGGTGAGCACTTTGCTCCGTCCGCAGGTGCTGCAGCCGACCGTCGCGGTATCGCCGAGCGAACTGCGCCCGAAACGAACCCAGTACTGGCCGTAAATCTCGCCTTTGGGCAACGGATGAACGCTGCGGTGGTCGAGCATCCAGTCTTGGGCGACGGCGTACTCCTGGTCGTCCATCATCATCGCTTGCGGGATCTCGATCGACTCGATGCGCTGCTGTTCTTCGGCCTTCTCGCGACGGTGCGCCGCCAACAGCGACTCGACGTCGTCGGTCGTCGCGAACTGCTCCGCGTTCAGCACGATCGAGCCGTGCGCCACCGAGATCCGTAGGAGCGGAGCGTCCGGCGGCGCGGCGTCCGTCTCTGCTCGGGCGATCTGGGAAGGGTCGGCTTCGGGCCCATGGTGGTCCGGCGCGGCGTACGCGAGCGGAGCGTCGGCCGGGGCGGTGGGCGATTCGTCCTGGCCCTTCGCCGCGAGTTTCTCGATCAGCGCTTCGCGCCTCTTGGCGAGCTGCGCCGCGGCGAGTGCCTCGCGGTCTTTCGGGATCCACCAGTCTGCCGGCGGCGCGTCGAGGTCGCGAACCGTTTCCGGCGGGGCTGCGCCTATGCCGAAGAACCGGCGCAGCCCGGCAAGGATCGTCGAGAACATGTCCCTATCTCTATCGGCCAAACCAGCCCAACGCTCGGGCGCTCATTGAGCCCCGTTATTGCGAGCTCTCAGCGCAGCTGCTTCAGGTACGTGACGACCGCGACGGCGTCGTCGTGGTGGAGGCGATATTGCGGCATCGGCGGACGCGATCGTGACCCGTTCGGCAGCAGCCCCACTTGCAGGTACGTGACGGCTTGCGCCGCGCTGAGGCGCGGCAGGCCGGCGATGCGCGGCGCGAAGTGCGCCGCTGGCAGGTCCGCCGCGAGGAACTCGAGCTTCGCCCCTTTCAAACCGGAACCGTGGCAGTTGACGCACATGCCGACTTGCTGCACCAAATAGCGCCCTCGCTCGAGGACGGCCTCGTCCCCGGCGGCTCGCGGCGGCGCGACCGCGGCCGTGACCAGCGCGACGAGCGATCCGAGCAGCACCACGAGGTAGGCGCGAAAATTCATGCGGGATGTCTCCGGGACGCTGGTACGTCCACCGTAGCCGAGCGCTAGGGTCGCGTCAATGCGCGAGGTCCGCGGCGTCGACGAAGCTGATCCCGTCCCGCTCCAGTTCCGGGAGCAGCGCTTGCACCGCGAGCAGCGTCGATGCTCGCGGATGGCCGATCGCGATCGCGCTGCCGCGCTCTTTGGCGATCGCCGCCGCGCGCCGCAGCTGCTCTTTGACGGCGTCGACGTCCGCCACGTCGTCGAGGAACACGTCGCGGGCCGCGGACGGCACCCCCGCGGCGACCGCGTCGCGTGCGGCAACGGAGCTCGCGATCGTGCGCGAGTCGATGAAGAAGAGATGGTGTTCGGCGAGCACTGCCGCGATGTCGCGCATGACGCGATCGTCGGAGGTCGCGCGGCTGCCCTCGTGGTTGTTGACGCCGGTGGCGAGCGGAACGTCGGCGATGTCGGCGCTGACTTGCGCTGCGATCGCCGCGTCGTCCATCGACGTCGTGATCCGTCCCGGTCCCGGATCGACCCCCGAGCGCGGTTCCATCGGCAGGTGCAGCATCACGCCTTTGCCCGCGGCGTGCGCGCTGCGCGCGATCTCCTCGCTGTAGCGGACCTGCGGCAGCACGGAGAGCGTGAGCGCGACGGGGAGCGCGATGAAGCCGCGCTCCGTCTCGGGCCACTGACCGCAATCGTCGATGATGAGCGCAAGCCGTGCGGCCGCCGGCGGCGTGGCGAGTGCTGCCGGCGATGCTTCCGCTGATGCGGCCGGCGTCGCCGTAGGCTCGGGTGTCGCGCCTTCCGTCGCCGCGGCGAGGGGGACCGGCGTTCCGGCCGCAATCGGCGTTGCCTTCGCGACGACGGCGACCCGGTGCGTGCGCGAAACGGCGCGCTCGACGTGCGAGCTCTCGCGCATCGTGCGCGCGGCGAGCGCCGCGATGATGCCGATCGCCACGAACACCAGGGCGAGCGCAGGGACCGACGAGCGGCGTCCTTTGCGGCGGCGCTTGCGCTTCATGACCGCAGCGTTCGCGCCGCACCTCGCCGTTCAGTGCGAGGCTAGCGAGCAGAACGTCCTGCGCTATGCGTCGGGAAGTGAGAGCGTGACCGGTTCGCTGCCGTCGGCGAAGTGCAGGACGATCTCGCCGGCCGGCGTGCGCACGACGGAGACGGGAACGGTTCCCGGCGCGTGTCCGTTGGCGTACGCGGCTTTCGGCTTGCGCCGGCGCGCGAGCTGCTCGCGCAGGCCGGCCAGCGCGACGTACACGACCGGCACGACGAACAGGTTGAGCACCGTCGAGAGGATCATGCCGCCAAACACCGCGGTGCCGAGCGAGACGCGGCTCGCGGCGCCGGCGCCCGATGCGAACACGAGCGGGACGGTCGCGAGGATGAAGGCGAGCGACGTCATCAGGATCGGCCGCAGCCGCGTCTGCGCCGCTTCGGCGACCGCGGCGGCGGCGGAGAGCCCGGTGCGCTGCCGCTGGTTCGCGAACTCGACGATCAGGATCGCGTTCTTGCTGGCGAGCGCGATCAGCATCAGATAACCGACCTGCGCGTAGAGGTCGCTCGGCAGACCGCGCATCGCGAGCGCCAGGATCGCGCCGAGGATCGCGAGCGGAACGGAGACCAGGATGATCGCCGGATCCCAGTAGTTTTCGTAGTTCGCCGCGAGCACGAGGAACACGCACAGCAGGCCCAGACCGAAGATCACCAGCGCCTGGCTGCCGAACTCGATCTGCTCGAGCGAGATGCCGGTCCACTCGAAGCTCATGCCGGGCGGCAACCGGTTCGCGAGCGACGTCATTTCGATGAGCGCCTGGCCTGAACCGTAGCCGGGTCCAGGGACGCCGTTGATCTCGATCGAGCGCATCAGGTTGTAGTGGGTGATGAGCGGCGCAACTTGATCGACGTGCGTGTGCACCAAGCTGGAGAGCGGGATCGTCGAGGCGAGCGCAGGGCCCGCGGCGTTCGCGCGCACGTAAATGCGGTCGAGCGCCGTCAGCCGATCGCGGAACGGCGTGTCGGCCTGCACGTAGACGCGATACGACCGGTTGAGGAAGTCGAAGTCGTTGACGTACTGCGAGCCGAGGTAGATCTGCATCGCGGAGAAGACGTCGGAGATGGGAATCCCCAGCGACGCGATCTTCTCGCGGTCGATGTCGACGACGAGCTGCGGGCTGTCGTTGCGGAACGTCATGAGCATGTTGCTCAAGACCGGATCGCGGCGCGCGGCGGCCATCAAATCCGTTCCGGTTTTGTAGAGCGCGGGGATGCCCGCGTCGCCGGCGTCCTGGAGCTCGAACTGGAACCCCGCCAGGTTGCCGATACCGCGGATCGCGGGCGGGTTGAAGGCCCGGACCGTCGCGTTGCGGATCGCGCCGAGGCGAGGCCGAATGCGTGCGATGACTCCGGCGGCGGATTGGGCGGTCGCCTTCCGTTCGTCCCACGGCTTGAGCGAGACGAACATCATCGCCCGATTCGGCGAGTTCACGCCGAACTGCGTGCCGTTCGGTTCGAAGCTGATCGCGATCTCCGGGACGGTGTCGAGGATCCCCTCGATGCGCCGCGTGACGCGCTCGGTGTCGGCCAGCGACGCGCCTTCGGGCAGCTGCACCGTGATGTAGAAGTAGCCCAGATCCTCGTCGGGGAGGAAGCCGGTCGGGATCCACGAGTACGCGAAATACGTCGCGCCGAGGCCCACCGCGAAGAGACCGAGCACGAGGACGCGGAAGCGGATCAGCTGCGGGACGACGGCGTGATAGCCGGCCTTCGTCGCGTCGATCAGACGGTTCACGCCGCGGAACAGCCCGCCGTGCTGTTTCTCCTCGCGCTCGATGAGCAGCGCGGAGAGCGCCGGCGTCAGCGTGAGGGCCGTGAACAGCGAGATCGTGATCGAGCACGCGATCGTCAGCGCGAACTGCTTGTACAGTTGACCCGTCGTCCCGGCGAAGAACGCTACGGGGATGAAGACTGCGAGCAGCACGAGCGAGCTCGCGACGACGGCGCCGACGATCTCTTTCATCGCGGCGGCGGCACCCTCGATCGGGTCCATTCCCTTGTCGTGGATGAAGCGCGCGATGTTTTCGATGACGACGATCGCGTCGTCGACCACCAGCCCGGTCGCCAGGGTGATGCCGAAGAGCGTCAGCGTGTTGATCGAGAAGCCCAGCGCCTTCATCAAGGCGAACGTTCCGATCAGCGAGACGGGGATCGTGATCGCCGGGACGAGCGTCGTGCGCCAGTTCTGCAGGAAGAAGAAGACGACGATAACGACGAGGATGACCGAGATCAGCAGCGTCTTGAGGACTTCGCGAATCGACTCCGAGACGAACGGCGCCGCGTCGAACCCGGTCTTGAAGTACACGCCGTGGGGGAACCGCTGGGAGAGGCGGTTCATCGTCTCGAGCACGTCGTGCTCGACCTGCAGCGCGTTCGCGCTCGGCAGCGTGAGGATGCCGACCCCGACCGCGTCCGCTCCGCTCAGGCGCAGATCTTGCGCGTAGCTCTCGGCGCCGAGATCGACCCGTCCGACGTCGCGCAACCGCACGAACCCGCCATCGGGGTTGGCGCGCAGGATCAGCTTGCCGAACTCAGCCGGGTCGTGCAGACGCCCCAGCGCCCGGATCGAAATTTGATACGGCTGATCGGTGCGGATCGGCGCCGTCCCGATGGCGCCGGCCGGCACCTGGACGTTTTGCGTGGACAGGGCCGCGACGACGTCGCCCGCGGTCAGCCTGCTCTGGTTGAGGCGCACGGGATCGAGCCAGAGGCGCATCGCGTAGCGCCGTTCGCCGAAGATGCGCACGTCGTTGACGCCGCGAATGCGCTTGAGCACGTCGACCAAGTTCAACGCCGCGTAGTTGCTCAGGAAAACGCGGTCGTAGCGCTTGTCGGTCGAGCCGATCCCCATGCCGAGCACGAACGAACCGTTGTTCTTCGTGACGGTCACGCCGGTCGCGCGCACTTCTGCGGGCAGGCGTCCGATGGTGTTGTTGACTTGGTTCTGCACGTCGCTCGCCGCGTTGTCGAGGTTGCGGTCGAGGAAGAACGTGCAGACGATCGTGCTCGTCCCGTCGCTAGTCGTCGTTGAGCTGATGTAGCGCAGCCCGTCGACGCCGTTGATCGCTTCTTCCAGCGGCGTCGTGACCGAGGATTCGGCAGCCTGAGCGTTCGCGCCGATGTAGGTCGCCGAAACGGTGACGACCGGCGGCGCGACCTGGGGAAACTGGGCGATCGGCAAGGTCGGGATCGACACGAGACCGGCCAGGATGATGAACAGCGCGCACACCGATGCGAACACCGGCCGGTGCAGGAAGAAGTTGATCACGAACCGCCGCGCTCCATCGCGGGGTTACTTAGGCGACGTCGTGGTAAAGACTTTTTTCGCTAGGGGCGCGGCAGCTCGGGCAGCGGGATACCCAGCCGCAGGTTGGAGATCCGCATCCCCGCACCGGTCGCCGGCGGACACGGCGCGACCCGCGTCGCGGCGATCAACGGGGTCGAACTCCCAGGAATCGTCACGGCGATGGAGCGGGCGGCGACGCAGCGCTGTTCGCCGTTCGGTCCGCCGACGGTGTACGCGACGGTGAACGAGGCGTCGTGACCGCGCAGCAAGGTGAGGAGCATCGCCATTGCCGTTCGCGGCGCGACGCGCAGCGGGATCGGCGCACCCTTCGCGTCGCGCAGCACCGCGCCGACGCCCCCGGTGAGACGGCACGGCCCGAGGCCCACGTTCTGGATCGCGTACGTCTCGCGCGCGGAGCCCGGTGTGGTGTCCGGCCCGACGTCGCGCAGCTCGAGATCTTGCGGACGGCAGGGCACCTTCGGCGGCTGGGGCGGCGGGCTTGCGAGCGCGTCGTCCGGCGGCGCGGAACCGGACGCGAACGAGGAGACCGCGATCTCGGTCAGGTTCGCGCAGGGAGCCGCCGCAAGCGGCGGTCCCTTTGCGAGGGTGCCGTTGATCGCGAATGCGAGGGCGCAGCCGGGTTCGGCGGCGGGGGCGGCGGTCTCGGGAGCACCCGGCAGCGGCGTGGTGACGTAGCGCAGGACGAACGTCGCGGTGGCCCCGGCGCCGATCGTCGCGCTCTGGGCGAGCGAGAGCCGGCTCGCGGGCAACGGGACCCCACGAGCGGTGCCGTTGATCAGGACGACCTGCGGGAAGTTCGCGACGGCGCACGGGAAGCCGGCCGCGCGGGAGACGGTCACGATCCTTTGATGCACGTCGCCGCTGGCGCTCGGATCGGCGGCCCGCACCGCGACGTCCGTCAAACAGATCGGCCGCATGACGTGCGGCGCGGGCTGCGCGGAGACGGACGCGCCGAAGGCGATTCCCAGGAGCGTGGCGACGATCGCGAAGATGCGCGGCATCACGGAGTCCATACTGGGCCAACGGTCGCTCGGACGCCTGCGTTTCGCTGGCCGGATGAGCGGTTGATGAAGGGGTCCGGGCGGTCGCGGCGAGTACGAAGAGCGCGGTGAAGCCGCGCCGCAGAGCCGCCGTTGCGATTGCGATCATCGCGACGCCGCCGCACGGGATCCTGTTCGTCGAACGCGCGTCGCACCTGCGCGACCATCCGGGTCAGATCGGCCTCCCTGGCGGCGGGGTCGATCCCCAGGACGACGGCGACCTCGAGCGCACGGCGCTGCGCGAGCTGCGTGAGGAGGTCGGCGTCGTCCCCGAACGGGTCCAGATCGTCGGCCGGCTGCGCCAGGTGAGCCAGCGGGTCAACACCTTCGACGTCACTCCCTTCATCGCCGTGATCGCGCCCGGGCCGTTCACCATCGACGGCAGCGAGACGGCGGGGATGTTCACCGTTCCGCTGGATATCGTCGTCTCCGAGGCGCTTCGCAAGGGGTCGATTACGATCGCCGAGCGCATTATCGAATCGTACATTCTCGACTACGACGGCCGCCGGGTCTGGGGCCTGACCGGTGGAATCCTGCGCTTGTTCGTCGAGGCTTGGAACGACGAGACGAGCGGCGTGCGGGAGGCCGTCGAAGCGAAGCTCCAGCCGTAGGAGGGTGAAGAGTGATCGTCAGTATCGCGCGCGAACTCGGCGCGGGCGGCAGATCGGTCGGCGAAGCGGTCGCATCCGCGATGGGCGCCACGCTGCTCGACGAGCGCTCGATCATCACCGAACTCTCGGCGCGCGCGGGGTTCGCGCCGGAGTTTCTTGCCGAACGGATGGAACGGCCGCCGAGCGCCGGCGACCGCCTGATCGCCGACCTCGCGGCGTCCAGCGCGATGATGTGGTTCGTAGCGCCCGCGGAGCAGCCTGACGAGATCATCATCACCACCGTTCGTGAGATCGTCATGGAGCATGCGGGCCGTGGAGACGTCGTCGTGATCGGACACGGCGGCCGCAGCATGCTCGGATGGCGACCGGCCGGTGTACGGGTGCTCGCCATTCTGCTGCACGCGAGCCGCGCGTGGCGCATCGAACAGCTCGCCCGGCGCTACGCCATCGATTCCGAGGAAGCGCGCAAACGCATCGAGCGCAGCGACGATGCGCGCAAGCGCTTTCAGCAGCACTACTTCAATACGGACCTCTACGACAGCCGGCAGTACGATCTCGTGCTCTCAGCGGAGTCGCTCGGGTTGCCGCTCACCATCGAGATAGCGACGCTGGCTGCGACTTCTGTCGCACCCTAGTCCCTGCAGGTTGGTTGCCTGTTCGTCCGCGAACCAAGAACATGAGTACCGCGGCGCCCGCCGATGCGGCGCCGGATCGCGAGGTCCATGTGATCGTCAACCGCCTCGAAGTCATGTTCGGAGGTCAAGCCGGTGACGGCAGTTTGACTACCGGCGACCTGATCGCGGGCGTTTTCAAACGCATGGGGCTCGAGGTCTACACGTACAAGGACTTCCCTTCGCGCATTCGCGGCGGCCACACGAACTACGTGATCCGCGCAAGCGAGAGCAAAGACTACGGGATGGCCGATGCGGTCGACGCGCTCGTCGCGTTCGATCTCGAAGCGGTGCAGGCACACATCGACGAGATGCGGCCGGGCGGTTTCGTGATCTTCGACAACACCTCGGAGGTCGTCGACGGCGCGCTGCGGCGCGACGACGTCACGTGGTACGAGATCCCACTCGCCAAGATCGCCAAATCCGAAATCGGTCTCGAACTCGTGCGCAACACGATCTGCATCGGCGTGCTCGGTGCGCTGGTCGGGATGGATCCCCAGATCGTGCGCAACGACGTCACCGGCGTCTACAAACGCAAAGGCGAGAAGGTCGTCGATCTGAACATCCGCGCGATCGAAGCCGGCGAAGAGTACGTGCGCGAGAACTTCGCCGATCGTCCCAGCGGCTACGGCCTGCGGGCGAAGACGGACGGCGACCGGCTCATCATGATGGGCAACGACGCGATCGCGTACGGTGCGCTGGTCGCGGGCTGCCGCTTCATGGCGGGGTATCCGATCACGCCGGCGACCGACGTGCTCGAGTGGATGTCGAAGGAACTGCCGAAGTTCGGCGGCATCGTCGTGCAGGCGGAAGACGAACTCGCCGCGATCACGATGACGCTCGGTGCGGCGTTCGCCGGCGTGCGGGCGATGACCGCGACGTCGGGACCGGGGCAGGCCCTGATGACCGAAGCGATCGGCCTTGCCGGCGTGCTGGAGATCCCGGTCGTCGTCGTGGAATGTGCGCGCACCGGTCCCTCGACCGGAATGCCGACGAAGACCGAGCAGAGCAATCTCAACCATTTGATCTACTCGGGCCACGGCGAGATTCCGCGCGTCGTGCTGGCGCCGGGAACGATCACCGAGTCGTTCGAGCTCACCGTCGCCGCGTTCAACCTCGCCGAGCGCTGGCAGCTGCCGGTGTTTCTGCTCACCGAACAGGCGCTGTGCCAGAGCAAGGCCACGCTGCCGCCGTTCGACGTCGACGCGGTCCGGATCGATCGCGGCAAGCTCATCGACGACGGCGAAGTCACCTTCGGCGAGTACAAGCGCTTCGCGTTCACCGACGACGGCGTCTCGCCGCGCGTGATCCCCGGCGTTCCGGGCGGGATGCACCTCGCGGCCGGTTCGGAACACAACGACGCGGGCGTCATCACCGAGAACGCGCGAAACCGCGCGCGGATGATGGAAAAACGGATGGGCAAACTCGTCGCGATGCGCGACGAGCTGCCGCGCGCCGTGCTGCACGGCGTCGCCGACGCGGACATCGGCATCATCGGGTACGGCGCGAATACCGGACCGATCGCCGAAGCCGTCGACCGTCTCTCGGCAGCCGGCGTTCCGGTCCGCTTCCTGCAGCTGCGCACGCTCTGGCCGTTCCCCGAAGACGAGATCCGCGTCTTCATCCACGGCGCGCAGCACGTGTTCGTGGTCGAGAACAACTTCACCGGACAGCTCGACCGCCTGATCCGCACCGTGGTCGGTCCGCTCGACGCGCTGCACGGCGTGCGCAAATACGACGGGCGTCCGTTCCGTCCGGTCGAGATCATCGAAGCGATACAACGCACCGCGCAGACCGCCGCCGCGCTGGAGGTCCATTAGATGGCGACCATGACCGCGAAAGACTTCGCCACCGCGACGCCGTCGTGGTGGTGCCCAGGATGCGGCGACTTCGGCGTGCTCTCCGCCCTCAAGCAAGCCTTGGCGGAGCTCGGCAAGCAGCCGCACCAGGTCGCGTTCATCTCCGGGATCGGCTGCTCGGGGAAGATCTCGGGCTACGTGCACAGTTACGCCTTTCACGGCGTGCACGGGCGCGCGCTGCCGGTCGCGACCGCGGTCAAGCTGGCGAATCGGGACCTCACGGTGATCGCGGCGGGCGGCGACGGCG
>JAQBPL010000102.1 GCA_028287545.1 Vulcanimicrobiota bacterium
GATGCCGCCGGCCGAGGAGATGTCGCTCGAGCGGGCGATCGAGTTCATCGAGGACGACGAGCTCGTCGAAGTCACTCCCAAGTCGATCCGGCTGCGCAAGCGGCAGCTCGACGAAACCGACCGCATCCGCGCCCGCAAGCGGGACAAGGCGTTCGCCGGCTGACGAGCTACCCGGGAGGCGGCGCCGCAGGCGGCTAACGCCTCCCGTGTCGTGCTCCGGACGGTGCTTTCGATCCGGGGTCTGATTCTGGCGCTTGCCCTGGTCGCGGTGGGGCTCCCCGTCGCGCTCATCGGCCAACTCGGAATCGCCCGGACGCTCAACGCGACCATTCTCGAGATCGCACGGATCCGCCAGGCCCAGCTCGCCCTCGCAGGCGTCCTGCAGCTCCAAGTCGACGAGGAATCCGGGATTCGGGGCTACGCCGCGACCCGCTCCAGGGAGTTCCTCGAGCCCTATCGCGCTGCGCTGAGGCGGATGCCGCTGCGGATGGACGAGCTGCAGGACCGCTTGCGCGATGACCCCGAGTTGGGAACCAGCGATCGCGCGGTGGTCCAACTGGAAGTCATCAACGCGGCGTGGCTGCACTCGGTCGGCCAACCCGTCACCGCCGGGAAACCGCTAGACTCCGCGCGCACCAAGCGCGGAAAGCAGCTGATCGATTCCTTCCGCGGGTTGATCGTGCCGATCGAGCAGCGGCTCGACGTGCGCTACCGCGCGCGGGTCGCAAGGCGTGAAGCGACGATCCGAATGGAGAACTACACCGCGGTCGGAGCCATCGCGCTGCTCGCACTCGAGGTCATCGGGTTCGCGATCGTCATCGCGCGCATGCGGGACGAGCTGGACCGCGATCGAGCGGTCGTCGAATCGCTGCAAACCGCGGTTTCAGCCCGCCTGGTTCCGCCGGAGCACCTGCGCATCGGCGCGGCTTATCGGTCGGCGACCCGCGGCGCGCGCGTCGGCGGGGACGTCTACGACGTGTACCGGCTCGACGACGACCGCACGCTGCTCGTCGTCGGCGACGTCAGCGGGAAAGGTCTCACCGCGGCCGTCGACACGATGTTCGTTCGCTTCGCGCTGCGCGCGCTCGCGAGCGAGTCGCTAACGCCCGACGGTATCGTGGAACGGTTCGATCGCCTCTATCGTGACGCCAACGGCGCGCCCGAATCGTTCGTCACGCTCTTCGTCGGCATTCACGACCGGCGCGACGGCTCGCTCGCATACGCCAACGCGGGACACGAAGCGTGCTGGATTCGCCGGAACCGCACGCTCCAAATGCTTCCGCCGACCGGTCCGATCGTCGGCCTGGGCGGCTTCCCGTTCGCCGCGGCGGCGGCGGCGCTCGGCGCCGGGGATCTGTTGATCCTGGCGACCGACGGGCTGACCGAAGCGCGCGACCCTGAAGGCGGCTTCATCCCGACGGAGCGTCTGAACGCCTGGCTCGAACGGGCCGACGCAGTCGACCCGCAACGCTTTGTCGACGAGGTTGCATCTGCCGTCGCGCGGTACACGCACGGCAAGATCGTCGACGACCTCGCATTGCTGGCGGTCGCTCCCGCGGCCAAAGAGAAGGGAACGCTGTGAAACGCATCGCTATTCTCGCGGTCGTTTGCTCGATCGCTTTCGCCGCGTGCTCACGGCCGGCCGATACCACCGCGCCGAACGCCCAGGCCGGCGCCGGGCGGCATTCCTGGACGCGTCCGGGGGTCCTGCGAATTGCGACCCTCGGCGAGCCCGACACGCTGAACCCGATGCTGGGGCAGTTCCAGCTCGACGTTGACCTCTCGATGTTCTGGGCCGGGTATCTCTTCAACTACAGCGACCGCAACGAACTCGTACCGGAACTGGCCGCCGAGGTGCCGACGCTCGCCAACGGCGGGATCGCGAAAGACGGACGCACGATCACCTACCATCTGCGCCGGGGCGTGCAGTGGCAGGACGGCGCGCCGTTCTCCGCCGACGACGTCGTGTTCTCGTGGCATGCCGTGATGAACCCGAATACGAACGTGCAGACGCGGACCGGATACGACGTCGTGCGGGCGATCGATGAGCCGAATCCCTACACGATCGTCGTCCATCTTGCCAGGCCTTTCGCGCCGTTCGTGAACACGTTCTTCACGATGTCGGCGACGCCGTATCCCGTCCTTCCGAAGCACCTGCTCGCCAAGTACGCCGATCTCAACCGGGTCGCGTACAACAGTAAGCCGATCGGCACCGGACCGTTCATCGTGCAGGAGTGGCATCGCGGTGAGATGCTGCGTATGGTCGCCAACCCGCACTACTGGCGCGGCGCGCCAAAGCTGACCGAGGTCGTATTCCGCGGGATCCCGGATGAAAATACGCTGACGACGAGCGTACGCACCCACGAGGTCGACCTGTGGTCCAACGCGTCGTCCACGACCTATCCGGTCGCCTCGAAGGTCGACGGGACACGCGCCCTGCTGACACCGTTCACGCAGTATTCGCTGATCGGCTTCAACGTCAAGCGGCCCGCGATGTCGGATGTCGCAGTCCGCCGCGCGCTTGCGTACGCCACGGATCGCAAGCGCATGATCGAGACGGTGACCTACGGAGTGCAGCTGCTCGGCGAAGGCGATCAGCCGGCCTTCTCCTGGGCGCACGATCCGAACTTGCGGCCGATACCGTTCGACCCGGCCGAGGCGCGCGCCGCGCTGGACGCCGCCGGATGGAAGGCCGGGCCGGACGGGGTCCGCACGAAGAACGGCCGGCGGCTGCACCTCGAGATCGCGACGACGACCGGCAGTGCGCTCGGCAACCGGGTCGCGGTCCTCCTGCAGTCCGCGTGGCGCGACGTTGGCATCGAGGCGGAGGTGAAGTCGTACGCGGCCTCGCTGATGTTCGCCAACTTCAGCAGCGGCGGCATCGTGCAGGGCGGAAAGTTCGACGTCAGCTTTTTTTCCTGGGTCAACGGCATCGATCCCGACGATTCGACGACCTTCATGTGCGACCAGATTCCGCCGGCGGGAAATAACGTGTTCCGCTTCTGCAACGCCGAACTCGACGCGCAAGAGCGCATCGCCATGACGTCCTTCGAGCAAGCGGTGCGCAAGAAGGCGTACGCGCGCATCCAGCAGATCATCGTCGATCAAGTGCCGATGCTGACCATGTGGTTCACACGGCGCTTCGACGTTGCGAACGACGACTTACAGAACTACAAACCCGCGCACGCGGTGACGACGTTCTGGAACACCTGGGAATACTCGATATAGCGACGCGCGCTAGCGAGTGAGCTCGCGAACGCCCTCCGGGTCGGCGACGATCACCGCATCGGTCAAGCCCGAGAAGAGCCCGGTCGCGACGACGCCGTGGATCGCGCGGAGTTCGGCGTCGCGCGCGGCCGGATCGGAGATCGGTCCGAACGCGCAGTCGAGGATCGCGTTCCCGTTGTCGGTGACGAACGGCGAGGCCGCTCCGCCGCGTACCGCGGGTTCGGCACCGAAGGCCGCGGCGATCCGGCGGCGCACGTAGGGCAGCGAATACGGCACGACTTCGACGGGCGTCGGGAACGCGCCCAGCCAGTCCACGAGCTTCTCCGGCGTCACGATCACCACGAACGTGCCTGCGGCGATCGCGACGGCTTTCTCGCGAAAGAGCGCGCCGCCGCCGCCCTTCGTCAGCGACCAGTCCGCGGCGACCTCGTCGGCGCCGTCGATGGCGACGTCGATCTCACGGTCACCGAACGCGACGAGCGGTATCCCCAGTTCGCGGCACAGCCGTTCGGTGACGCCCGACGTCGCCACCGCGGCGATCCGCTCGCCGGCGGCGACGCGTTCGCCGGTGCGGACGATCGCCCAGTGCGCGGTGCTCCCGGTACCGAGGCCAACGCACATCCCCGTTCGCACGTAGCGATCGATTGCGGCGAATCCCGCGGCGCGTTTGAGGTCGTCGGCAGTGGGCATTGTGGTTATTCGACCTCCGCATGGCGCGCAGCACGAGCCGCTGTGGCGAGATCGCGCGGTACAGCAGCTTTCGCGCCGGTGAAGATCGGCGTCGTCTGCATCATCTTCGTCACGAGCGAGCGCGTTGCTTCGTCGATCGGAAGGTCGGCGTTGATTCGCGGCCAGACCTCCAGCATGCGCTGGACCGTTTCCTGGACGATCCTACGGACGTGACGGACGGACAGGTGCGCTTTGTCGGCTAGGCGCTCGAAACGCGCCAAGTCGATCTGTTCCCAGATCTTCGTGCCGGCGAGATTGAGCGCGAGAACGTCGCCCGCGATATAGCGCAGCGTCGGAACAAAGTCGTAGGCGGGGGCCAGCCGGGGCGTCCTGCCGTCGGGATAGATCAGCGACCAGTTCTTGGCGTGCATGTCCGCGTTCCCGATACCGATCGTGAAAACGAGGCGCCGGATAAATTCCGCAACCGCTTCTTCCCCGGCCAGCTCGTTGACGATCCCGGCCATGATGGCGTAGCTCGTTCGTTCGTACTTCTGCTCGGGATACAAGCCTTGAATCTGCGCGAAGTCTTCGATGTGTATGCGTCCGCCGCTCTCGGCGCGATCGAAGCGCCGAATCATGTACGCGTCGCCGAGGTCGTGCCGCATGTCGGCCGGCAGTCCCTCGATCCGCGAGGTCGCGATCAAGCCGATCTGGGGAACGTCGATGCCGACGTCCTTGGCGAACGCCATCATCGCGTATTCGGCCTCGGGGACGCGGCCGAACGTCGCCGACGGCAGTTTGACGATCCACTGCCCGCCCATGCCCTCGACCGGAATTCGCAGGCCGCCGTCGCGCGAGAGCACCGCGCTGAACTTGAGCTGGACGCCGGCTAAGGAGAAGCGCAAGGGCGCGGATTCCGAGCGTCGCTCCGGCGGCGTCTCCGTCGGGGGGGATGGCGCACCGGCCGGGTCGCTGACGACGACGGCGCCCGGCAGATCGCCGCCGAGCAGCCACATCAGCGGAAAATCGCGCTCGGGATTGACGGCGCCGCGCTGCGCGAGGTACTGGCGCAGATACCCTTCGGGCAGCAGGTTGGCGAAGAACGGCGGCACTCGTCGCGACGTCGGACGCGCCGAATCGCGGAGCCCCCCGTGCGCGTCATAGAACGACTGACTCAGGACGGGCCGATTCGAGTCCGCGAGAAATTGGGGATCGAACGTGAAGATGTTGCGGTCGCCGTCCAGATTGATCAAACGCCCGACGATCGTCTGGTTCAAGCGAACTTCGAGCTCGTTCATTCCGGATCGCGCTCGGGCGAGGCGGCGAAACGCGCGGGTGCTTCTTCCGTGGACGCGTCGTCCCGAAGCAGGAGGTTGACGGCACGGAGCCTCTTGAGCGGTACCAGCACGACCTCCAGATCGAGGCCGCGCGCGATGTCGCGAAGCGTCGAGAGGCGGAGATCCTCGCCTCGTTCGGCGCGCGAGATCTGGCTCTGGGGCAGGCTGCGGCGCCGGGCGAGCTCCTGCTGGCTCAGCCCGGCCGCCGTACGCGCACCCCGCAAAGAAGCCGGAATATCGCTCATATCACTCGTCACCGCTCTATTATAGCATATTCGACTCAATCACCGCGGTAAAATAATCCAAATACGCTCTAGACGGCGAGACTTAGGGCGACCTTAGCTCAAATCTGCAATCGCGCCCAGTGCGAGCCCTCGCGGGCAGTGGGGGCGGTTGCTCCGGGCGGCCTCCCATGACGCCCGTGAGTCTACATCGAGTGGTTCCGCTTGCGGCAGTACGGTTTGATCCACTTGCCGGATTTGGTCTTGTAGCCGGCGATCCGGTTCTGACCAGGCGGGCACTTCATCGACGGCAGGCCGAGGCCGTCGCCCTTACCCCTGCCCTGCGATTTGGGATTGTCTTTCGCGACGCTCGTCCCGATGCCGAGCGAAAGGACGAATGCCATCGCGGCAAGCGATGAAAGAATTCTTCGCATAAGAGCCTCCAAACAAGGAAACGATGGCATGCCGTTCCCGCCGGTCGGACGCTCACCCTGGCAACCATGCGTCTAGCCGCGCTAGCGGAAGGCGGGCATCTCCGGCAGCGGCTCGACCGTCTTGAACGTGAGGTCGCCGCGGTCGGCGTCGAAGCCGATCCGCACCACGTCGCCGTCGCGGACCTCGCCGGCGAGGATCTTGCGGCCGAGCGGGGTCTCGACCTCGCGCTGGATCGCACGCTTGAGCGGTCGCGCGCCGTACGACGGATCGTAGCCGGCGCGTACGAGGTGCGTCTTCGCGGCGTCGACGATCTCGAGCGCGATGCGGCGGTCGCGCAGACGTTCGCGCACGCGGTCGAGTTGGATCTCGACGATCTGCTTGAGTTCGTCCTCGCTCAGCGCGTGGAAGACCACGATCTCGTCGATGCGGTTGAGAAACTCCGGCCGGAAGTTCTGCCGCAGCTCGTCGAGCACCGTCGCGCGCATCACGGCGAAGTCGGCACTGCTGAAATCGCCGCTGTAGTCGAGGATCCGGTGCGAGCCGATGTTCGACGTCATGATCACGATCGTGTTCTTGAAGTCGATCGTGCGGCCCTGACCGTCGGTCAGCCGGCCGTCGTCGAGGATCTGCAGGAACACGTTGAACACGTCGGGGTGCGCCTTTTCCACCTCGTCGAAGAGCAGCACCGAGAACGGGCGCCGGCGCACGGCTTCGGTGAGCTGGCCGCCGTCGTCGTAGCCGACGTAGCCGGGCGGTGAGCCGAGCAGGCGCGCAACGCTGTGCTTCTCGCCGTACTCCGACATGTCGATGCGCACCATGGCGCGCTCGTCGTCGAACAAGAACGATGCCAGCGCGCGCGCCAACTCCGTCTTGCCCACGCCCGTCGGGCCGAGGAAGAGGAACGAACCCACCGGACGATGCGGGTCACCGAGTCCCGAGCGCGCGCGGATGATCGCTTCGGCGACGGCGGTGACCGCTTCGTCTTGGCCGATTACGCGCTTATGCAGCTCGCGGTCGAGGCTGAGCAGCTTCTGAAGCTCGCCGGCGAGCAGTTTCGAGACCGGGATACCAGTCCAGCGGCTCACGACGTCGGCGATGTCCCCTTCGTCGACTTCTTCTTTGAGCAAGCGCGTCGAGCCGTCGCCGAGCGCCGCTTCCATCTGCTGCAGCCGGCGTTCGAGATCGGTCAGGCGGCCGTACTTGAGCTCCGAGGCCTTGGCATAATCGGCGACGTGCGAGGCGCGGTCGATGTCGAGCTTCGTCTGTTCGATCTGCTCGCGGATGGAACGCATCTGCGCGACCGCGTCTTTTTCACGCAGCCAGCGCGCGCGCAGGCCGTCGCTCTCTTCGTGCAGCTCGGCGAGCTCCTTCTCGAGCTTCTCCAAGCGCTGCTTCGAGGCGTCGTCGTTCTCTTTGCGCAGTGCCTCGCGCTCGATCTCGAGCTGCATGATGCGCCGCGACGCTTCATCGAGCTCGGTCGGCATCGAGTCGATCTCGGTGCGGAGCTTCGCCGCCGCCTCGTCGATCAAATCGATCGCCTTGTCAGGGAGAAAGCGGTCGGCGATGTAGCGGTTGGAGAGCACGGCCGCCGCGACGAGCGCGGCGTCCTTGATGCGCACGCCGTGGTGGACTTCGTACTTCTCGCGCAAGCCGCGCAGAATCGAGATCGTATCTTCGACCGACGGCTGATCGACGAAGACGGGTTGGAAGCGCCGTTCGAGTGCGGCGTCCTTCTCGATGTACTTGCGGTACTCGTCGAGCGTGGTCGCGCCGATCATGTGCAGCTCGCCGCGCGCCAGCAGCGGCTTGAGCAGGTTGCCGGCGTCCATCGAGCCTTCGGTCTTGCCGGCGCCGACGACGGTGTGCAGCTCGTCGACGAACAGCAGCACGCGGCCGTTCGCGCTGGTGACTTCCTTCAGGACGGCTTTGAGGCGCTCTTCGAACTCGCCGCGATACTTCGCGCCGGCGATCAGCGCGCCCATGTCGAGCGTGATGACCTTCTTGTCCTTGAGTCCCTCGGGGACGTCGCCGCGCACGATGCGCTGCGCCAATCCTTCGACGATCGCCGTCTTGCCGACGCCCGGTTCACCGATGAGGACCGGGTTGTTCTTGGTGCGCCGTGAGAGCACTTGGATCACGCGGCGAATCTCTTCGTCGCGGCCGATGACCGGATCGAGTTCGCCCTTTTCGGCCGCCTTCGTCAGGTCGCGACCGTACCGCTCGAGCGTCTGATACGTGCCTTCCGGGTTCTGCGTCGTCACCCGCTGGTTGCCGCGCACGTCGCGCAGGGCGGCGAGCAGCTTTTCGCGCGTCAGGCCCAGGTCGCGAAAGATGCGGCCCACCGCGCCCGAGTCCGACGTCATGGCGAGCAGCAGGTGCTCGACCGAGACGAAGTCGTCGTTCAGCGACTTCGCCTCTTCGTCGGCTTTGCCGAGCAGACGGGTGAGAGCCGGCGCGACCGTGACTTGGCTTTGCTCCGCATTGGCGCCGCTGTACCGCGGCAGGCCGGCGATCGCCCGTTGGAGCTGCTGCTCCACGATCTTCGGTTCGAGGCCGGCTTTTTGGAGGATCGGTCCCGCTACGCCGTCGGCTTGGTCGAGGATCGCGGCGAGCAGATGTTCCGGGGTCGTCTGGGTGTTGTGCTCCGAGAGCGCCCGGGTGTACGCCGCATTCAACGCTTCCTGGACGCGCTGGGTCATGCGTTCAACGTTCATTCGCACTCTATAACCGAGAGTGCTAGCGCTCCGGTTGCGCCCCCCCTCCTTGTCACCCCAAGCCTGCCGAGCCGCCCCCTCGCCCCTCGGTCATCCCCTCGTCATCCAAGTCACCCCCCGTCACGCGACGACGTCAGCGGCGCTGCAATGCGAGGTAGAGGGCGCTGATGTCGGCGTCGTCAAAGCCGTGGAGCGATTCCGCCCACGTGATCGCAAGCTGATTCAGGATCGGCAGTCGGGGCCGCGCTGAACCTGCCGCGGCGAGCGCGAGGAGAAGGTTCTTCTTCACCAGGCGCAGCGGAACTTCGATCTCAGAGGTACGGTTCTCGACGATCTTCGTCAATTTCTCGAGCGCCCACGGCGGGACGAGCGAGTCGCCCGAGACCAACTCGACGAAGCGCTGCAGTTCAATTCCCAGTGCCTGCGCCAACATGGCGACCTCGGCGATGTTTTCCGTCTGGATCGCAATCCACGCGTTGTAGAGCAATCCGATCTGTGTCCCTTGCCCGGCCTCTCCGAGCCAATGCACCTGGCCGGCAATTGCGTCGAAGAATCGTTGCACGGCCACGGTGGTGCGTGCTCGGTCGCCTGACGCGAGGACGACGACCTTTCCCTCGTCGGCGACGTACTTGCTCCCGGAGACTGGGGCGTCGACGAAGGTGATTTCGGGGCGCGTTGCGGCAAGACGCATCGCCCGTTCGGTTCCCTCCGCGCCGATCGTGGACATCTGCAGCCAGGTCGAACCCGCTTTCATCGCGTTGAACGCGTCCTGGTCGCACATCACGCTGAGTACGGCCTCGGCGTCCAAAACGATCGAGACGACGACGTCCGCATCGCGTACCGCGTCTACCGCCGTCGGAGCACCTTGGACCTGATCGTTGGCGAGTGCAGCCTGACGTTCCGGCGCCCGACTCCACCCCGTTACGCGGAGTCCGGCGCGAGCCGCATTTCGCGCAAACGCGGCGCCCATGGCTCCGAGGCCGAGAACGGCGACGCGAGGAGCGTTGGTCTCATTCATGCGAGCTTCCGTGCTTTTGCGCGGTCCGCCCTATGCCTTTGACCTCCGTTCTTCGCACGGGGTATATCGAATTTTCCCGCAAACGCGGCTGAACCGTCAGCGGCGATGCAACGCGAGGTAGACGGCGCTTCTGTCATTGCTCGACGAGCTCGCAATGACGGATCAGGCGGAGGAACGTTCGTCGCGGACGCGGCGGGATTTGAGGTCGGTTCGGCGGAGCGTGCCGGCCGGCGCGAAGTCGATGGCGGGGCGGATGCCGATCTGGCGCTTCATGCGGGCGACGATGCGCGCGCGCAGGTCGTCTTCGTCGCACGGCGCGGCCAGTTCGGCGACGACAGTAAGTTCGTCGAGCGCCTGCGGGCGGGTGATCACGATCTCGAACTCGGTGCCGAGCTCGTCGAACGTGTGCAGGACGTCTTCGATCGCGCTCGGGTAGATGTTCTCGCCGCGCACGACCAGCATGTCGTCGATGCGCCCGATGATGCCGCGCGGGAAGCGCGGATAGGTGCGTCCGCAGGGGCACGGCGCGTCGGTCCACTCGGCGAGATCCCCCGACACCAGGCGAATCATCGGCTGCGTGCGCCGCTCTAACTGCGTATAGACCGGGGTCCCTGCGCCGCCGTACGGCACCGGCAGCATCGTCTGCGGGTCGAGCACTTCGCCGTACACGATGTCTTGCCAGAGGTGCATGCCGGTGCGGTGCTCGCACTCCGTGATGTTCATCCACGGCGTGACCTCGCCCATGCTGCCGCTGTCGATGCAGATCGCGCCGAACGTCTCTTCGATGATGCGCTTGGTGGCTGGAATTCCGGCACCGGGCTCGCCCGAGAAGAACATGATGCGCAGTCCGAACTCGCGCGGATCGATCCCTTCGGCGCGCGCCGTCTCGGCGATCCGCAGCGCATACGACGGCGTGCCGTAAAAGGCGGTCGGGCGCATCTGGCGCAGCCACGACACCGCCTGCAGCGTCATCCCCGGAACGCCGGCACCGAACGGAAACGCAGCGGCGCCGAGACGTTCGACGCCGGCGAGCGCACCCCACGAACCGACGTACAGCGAGAAGATCGAACCGATGAACACCGTGTCGCTCGGGCGCAGGCCGAAGCTCCACATTATGCGCGCGTGCGCTTCGGCGATGCGCTCGTAGTCGTCGCCGCTCCACGCGAACGCGGTCGGCCGCCCGCTCGTGCCGGACGTTCCGTGGAGGCGCACGATCTCGCTGCGATCGACGCAGAGATACGATCCGAACGGCGGGTTTGCGGCTTGGTCCGCGCGCAGATCCGCTTTCGTGATCGTGGGCACGCGAGCGAAGTCGTCGAGCGACTTCACGTCGCCGGGCTCGAGTCCGGCGGCCTGCCAGCGCGTGCGATAGAACGGCGCGCGTTCCCACGCCCAGGCCATCACGCCTTGGATCTTCCCGAGGATCAGCGCCGCGCGTTCGTCGGCCGACATCGTCTCGCGCGCGCGGTCCCAGTACGGCGCGTCGTCCGCCGGGCGGTACGAACGGTCGAACGCCGGCGGCCAGTGCTCCCTGTGCGCCGCGATCACGAAGCGCCCACCGCCGCTCGCCGCGTGCGGTCACGACCGTATTCGGCGACGATCCGTTCGATGCCGTCGATGAGGTCCTGCGTGGTGGCTTCGGCGTTGAAGATCTCGCGCACGCCGATCGCCTTGAGCTTCGGGATGTCCGCTTCCTGAATGACGCCGCCGCCGATCACCACGATGTCGTCGACCTCACGCTCTTTGAGCAGGCCCATGATCTTCGGGAAGATCGTCATGTGCGCGCCGGAGAGAATGCTGACGCCGACGACATCGACGTCCTCCTGGATCGCAGAGGTGACGATCATCTCCGGCGTCTGGTGCAGGCCCGTGTAGACGACCTCCATCCCCGCGTCGCGCAGCGCGCGCGCGACGATCTTCGCCCCGCGATCGTGGCCGTCGAGGCCGGGCTTCGTCACGAGCACTTTAATGGGCATGAACGGGTCCTCCGAAGATCGTGAGCAGCGAATCGATCGCGTCGTTGCGGGTGATGTCGTGCGCGCGCAGCCGTTCGAGCACGGAAGCGGCGTCGGGTGAATTCAAGAGGGCGAGCGCGGCGGTCGTGGCGGCGTCGCGCGCGCGCCGCACGACTTCGAATCGCACCGCGCGCACGGCGTTGGAATCATCCTCACCGCGCCGCCGCGCGATCGTCTCGAGCAGTTCGGGCAGGCCGGTACCGTCCTGCGCGATCGTCTGCAGCACCGGGATGTCGCGCCGGCCTTCGTGCACCATGTGCTTCAAATCGAGCGCGGTACGGTTCGCACCCGGCCGGTCCGCCATGTTGACGACGAAGATGTCGGCGATCTCGGTGAGGCCGGCTTTGATCGTCTGCACGCTGTCGCCGAGCGCCGGAACCGTCACGACGAGGATGAGATCGGCGACCGCGACGACTTCGAGCTCGATCTGACCGACGCCGACCGTCTCGACGATCACGACGTCGAAGCCGGCCGCCTCGGCCAGCCGCACGGCATCGCGCGTGGACGGCGCGAGGCCGCCGCCGCCTTCACGCGAGGCCATGCTGCGGATGAACACGCCGGGATCGCCGGCGTGGCGTTGCATCCGCACGCGGTCGCCGAGCACGGCGCCGTTGGTGAACGGCGACGACGGATCGACCGCGATGACCGCGACGGTTTCGCCGGCAGCGCGCAGTCCTTCGATCAGGCGGTCGACGAGCGTGGACTTGCCGGCGCCGGGCGGCCCGGTGACGCCCAGCACGTCGGCGTGGTGCGAGGCGGGAACGTGGCCGTGCGAGGCCAGCGCGCGCAGCGCGGCCGGCAATTCGACGATCCGGTTCTCGACGCTCGAGATCGCGCGCGCGAGATCGCGGTGGACGCGGTGCGAGATCAAAAGACCGGCTTCTCGACGTAGGTGCCGAAGATCGGCCGCAGTGCGTTGATGATCTCGCCACCCGTCGCGCGTGCTTTCACCGCTGCGATCGTCGCCGGCATGATGTTCTCGTCGGTCTTCGCGACCCGCACGACCTCGTCGAGCGCGGCGCGCACGGCCGCGTCGTCGCGATTGGCCTTGGTTTTGCGCAGCCGTTCGAGCTGGCGCGCCGCGGCCGCTTCGTCGACGTGGTGCAGGTCGAGCGCCGGGTTCGGCGACTCGTCGCGGTACTTCGTCACGCCGACGATCTGCCGTTCGCCGGCTTCTTTGCGCCGGTGCAAGTCGTACGCTGCATCGGCCAACTCGAGCTGGAAGAAGTTGTCGTTGATGCACTGCACGACGCCGCCGCGCTTGTCGACCTCGGCGAAGTACTCGAAGCAGCCCGCTTCGATCTCGGCCGTCAGCTTCTCGAGCGCATACGAGCCGCCGAGCGGATCGATCGTTCCGACGACGCCGGTTTCCTCGGCGATGATCTGCTGCGTGCGCAGCGCGATCTTCATCGCCGGGGCGCTTGGGATCGAGAGCGCTTCGTCGTAGCCGTTGGTGTGCAGCGACTGCGCGCCGCCGAGCACGGCCGCCAGCGCTTCGATCGCGGTGCGCGCGATGTTGTTGAGCGGTTCGCGCGCGGTGCACGAGACGCCGGCCGTCTGGCAGTGGAAGCGCAGCCGCATCGACTCGGGTTTCTTCGCACCGAAGCGCTCTTTCATGATCTTCGCCCACACGCGGCGTGCGGCGCGGAACTTCGCAACTTCTTCCAAGAAGTCGATCTGCGAGACGAAGAAGAAAGAGAGCCGCGGCGCGAAATCGTCGACGTCGATCCCGGCCTTCACGACCTCGTCGACGTACGCGATCCCGGCGGCGAGCGTGAACGCGACCTCCTGGATCGCCGTGCTGCCCGCCTCGCGCGTGTGGTAGCCGCTGACGTTCACCGGGTTGTAGCGCGGCAGGTGCTGCGCCGAGTAGGTGATCGAGTCGCGCACGATCCGCATCGCCGGGCCCGGCGGATAGACCCACTCCTTCTGCGAGACGTACTCTTTGATGATGTCGTTCTGAATCGTCCCCGAGAGCTTGCGGCGGTCGAAGCCGCGCTCTTCCGCGACGACCAGGTACATCGCGAGCAGGATCCAGGCCGACGGGTTGATCGTCATCGAGACGCTGATCTGCTCGAGGTCGATCCCGGCGTAGAGGTCGAGCATGTCGTCGACGCTGTCGACCGCGACGCCCTCACGGCCGACCTCACCTTCGCTGCGCGCGTCGTCGGAGTCGTAGCCCATCAGCGTCGGCATGTCGAAGTCGGTCGAGATCCCGGTCTGCCCTTGCGCGATCAGGAACCGGAACCGTTCGTTCGTGTCGTCGGCGGTGCCGAAGCCGGCGATCTGCCGCATCGTCCACGGCTGTGCCCGGTACATCGTCGGGTACGGCCCGCGCGTGTACGGAAACTGGCCCGGGAAGCCGATGTCGCGGGCGAAATCGACGCTCTCGACGTGCTCGGGCGTATAGATCCGCTCGAGCGGAAGCCCGCCTTGGGTCCGAAAGGTCTCGCGCGCTTCGGGCCGGCGCTCCATGAACGGGAGCAACGTGAGCTGTTCCCAGGCCTCACGATCGTCGGCTGCGGTGCGAACTTTCTCGGGCGTCTGCATCGGGCGGAACTCCTCTTCAGTCAGAATTGTATACAATATCTGCGCGGGCTATGCAAGAGCCGAAGGTCAGGTGTATACAATCAAGCATGGATGTGCTCACCCGCGCCCCCGAGACTCGGTTCGAGACGCTGGTCGACGAGCTGCGCGAGGCAATCCTCACCGGACGTTACCGGGCGGGCGAACGCTTGGTTCAGGAAGACCTTGCCGAGGCGTTCCGGGTGAGCCGCATCCCGCTGCGTGAGGCGCTGCGCCGGCTCGAAGGCGAAGGGCTCGTCATCATCAGCCCCAATCGCGGCGCGATCGTGCGGCCGCTGGCGCCCAAGGACATCGTGGACCTGTACGACCTGCGCCTCGCGCTCGAGACGCTGGCCGTTCGGCGTGCCGCGGAGCGGTATGCCGACGTGCGCGAGGCGACGACGCGCCGGCGTGAGGAAGCTGCGGCGGCCGTGGAATCCGGCGCGTTGACCACGCTGTTCCACCTCGACCGCGACTTCCACGCGGACCTGGCGGCGGCGTCGGACAATCCCCACCTCGTCGCGGCGCTCGGCGGCCAGTGGTCGCAGATCATGCGCATCATGCACGCGTACCTGCGCGTGGGAACCTACGCGCCCAACGTCTGGGAGGAGCACGCCGGCCTCGCCGACGCCGTCGCGCACGGCGACGCCGACGGTGCGGCGGAACGCCTTCGCCTGCACCTCACAACCAGCCGCGACCGCATCCTCGCCGACCTCTGGGACAAGGGCCAGCCCGCGCGGTAACCGGCGATGAGCGATCTTCCCGCGATCGCGCGCGGCGCGTTTCGCGCGATGTTCGTGTACGACGTCGCCGACACGATCGATCTCGCGCGGCTGCGTACGGTGCGCGGCGAAGGCGTGGCCCGCGCGCCTCTGCAGCTGCGCCGCGAGGCCAGCTCGGAGTTCATCCAGTATCCGGTGCCGCCGCTGATCGTGCGCTTACCCGATCTCGAGCGTCCGGGCGCGACGATGCGCGCGAAGATCTTCGACTTCGGCGTGATCTCGGTGCGAATCACCGTTCCGTTCGAGGGCGAGTGGAACGCGTTCGGCGAGCTGACGCGGCGCTTGCGCAGCGACCCGGCGCTGGAGGCGCTGGCACGCGCCGCGCTCGACGACGTCGTGGCGGAGATCAGCGAGACGCTCGACGATCCGCATCCCGCGCTGGTCGAAGACTACTTCGTCCTCGAGGTGGAGCGATTCGCCGAGCCCGTCGCGGCCGACCGTCTTACCGGTGAGTTCGGTGCGGCCCTCGCGCGGCTCTTGCTCTTCGAGGACCGCGAACTCGTCGCGGCGGAGCAGGCTGAAGCACTGCGCGTCGCGTTCTCGTACTATCCCGACGATCTGGCGGTGATCCAGTGGGATGCGGCGTTCGTGTACGACGGCGCGGACGGCGCCGAAGCGGTGGAAGACATCCTCGAGTTCGCCAACTCGCAACTGGTCGAGTTCCGCACCTACGACGCGCGCCTCGACGCGGAGCTCGACGCGATCTACCGGCTCGATCCCGGCCGCCCCATCCGCCGCTGGTTGCGCCGCCGCGCCGACGAACGTGCCGCACAGGTGCGGTTCATTCTCGTCGACGTGCTCGAGCTGACCGATCGCACGGCGAACGCGCTCAAGATCATCGGCGACGCATACTACGCGCGGCTGTATCGGGCCGTCGCCGGGCGTCTCGGCCTCTCCGACTGGCAGCGGCAGATCGACACCAAGCTGCGCAGCGTGAGCGAGATCTACCGCGTGCTGCAGGACCAGGCGCAGTACGCCAGCAGCCAAACCCTGGAGTGGGTCATCATCATCCTGATCGCGTTCGAAGCCGTGATCGGCGTGCTCTCACTGCGCCATTGACGCGCGCCCATT
>JAQBPL010000115.1 GCA_028287545.1 Vulcanimicrobiota bacterium
ACACGGCGAAGCGCACGGGCGCGTTCGTGAGCGGTCCGGTGCCTCTCCCCACGGAGATCAACCGGTTCTGCGTCAACCGGTCGCCGCACGTCGACAAGAAGTCGCGCGAGCATTTCGAGATGCGCACCCACAAGCGCCTGATCGACATCCTCCAGGCGTCGCCGAAGACGATGGACGCGCTGATGCACCTCGACCTTCCGGCCGGCGTCGACATCGAGCTCAAGGCGTAGCCGAACACCAAACCGAGCGTTTCGAAGAAGCCCTCAGCACGTGCTGGGGGCTTCTTCACATTTCGGCAATTTCAGGTGAGAGCAAGGGCCTGCCGGGGTAGAACGTGCGGGAATGCAGATGCCGGCGCGGGCTCTCGAGGGCCTCCCCCCGGTCGATCTTGCGACGCTCGACCTCTTGCCGGACCCCGCCTGGGTTACGACTGTGGCGGAGGGTGTCGCCTATTTCAACACGGCCTGGCTTGCGATGACCGGTTCGACCGCGCGAGTTCTCAGCACGGCCGAGTTCGTCGCGTTTCTGCATCCGGATGATGCAGGGCAGGTCATCTCGGGCTGGCGAGCCGGGCGTGAGCAGCGCGCGCCGTTCGCGCTCGAATGCCGGGTGCTCCGCGCTGACGGCAGCTGGCACTGGTTTTTGCTGCGAGCGGTCTCCGTGCAGCACGACGGCGTGCCCGCCGGCTGGCTCGGAACGATCATCGACGTCGACGCCGAGCGCAGAGCGCGCGACGCGCTGACGGCGTCCGAAGCGCGGGCTCGCTCGATCGCCAACGCCATCCCGCAACTCATCGGCATCGCCGCGCCCGACGGCAGCCTCGTCTCCGTGAACGACCAGCAAACGGCATACACCGGGAAGACGATCGAGCAGATGCGCGGTCAGGGGTGGATCGCTTCGATCCACCCCGATGACGTCGACGGCGTGGTATCGAACTGGCGGGCCGCCGTTGCGGCCGGAGGGTCCTTCGATACGCAGTACCGCCTGCTGCGATACGACGGCGCGTATCGCTGGTTTCTGAACAAAGCGATCCCCGTCCGCGACGCGGCCGGCACGATCACCGCCTGGATCGGGACCGCGACCGACATCGACGAACGCAAGCGTGCCGAAGACGCGTTGCGCGTGGTTGTCGAAGCGAGTACGGCGTTCGCCGACACGCTCGACGCGGGCGTCGCGCTGCAGCGCCTCGCGGAACTCGCCGCGACGCACCTCGCCGATTGGTGCTGCGTCTACGTATACGACGCGCACGGAGTACTCCGTCCGTCGGCGATCGCGCACCGCGACGCCGCGAAGGTTCGTTTCGTTCGCGACTATTTGCGCCGGTATCCCATGCGTGACGACGACGCGGCGGCAATGGTCGCCGCGACCGGGATGCCGCTGCGAATCGACCAGATCACGCCCGAGATGTACGACGCGATCGACGATCCGGATCAGCGCGCGCTGGCGCGGTCGGTCGGACTCCGGTCGCTGCTTTACGTCCCGCTCGGCAGCGCGCAGGAGCGTTTCGGCGTGCTGATCCTCGCGATCGCGGAGAGCATGCGCCGGTTCACCGAAGCCGACGAGCACTTGGCAACGCTGATCGCGCAGCGCGCGGCGATCGCGGTCGGCAACGCGCGCCTCTACGAGCGTCAGCGCGAGGTCGCGCGCACCCTGCAGTCTGCGTTCTTGCCGCCGGCGCTTCCGCGCGCCGAAGGCGTGGCGTTCGACGCCGCGTACGCGCCGGGAAGCCGCGATCTCACGATCGGCGGCGACTGGTACGACGCGTTTCCGGTCGACGAGGATCGGGTCGCCTTTTCCGTCGGGGACGTTGCGGGCCGCGGCCTCGAGGCCGCGGTTCCGATGGGCAAGATGCGCCAGACCTTTCGCGCGCTCGGGGTCGTCGACAGCGATCCCGCCTGGTCGATCGCCGTCGCCGACTCGGTGCTGCGGCGCGAACATCCCGACATCTTCGTCACCGCCTTCGTGGGGTTGTACGACCCGTCGTCGCGGCGCCTCGCGTACGCGAACGCGGGCCATCCGGCACCGTTCGTGCGGGCCGAGACCGGCGCGCTCAGCCGGATCGAAGCGCCGGGCGTACCGCTGGGTCTGGGCGCGTACGATTCGCCGCGCACGTGGGAGGCCGCGCTGAGCGCCGGCGACTTGCTGGTGGTCTTCACCGACGGCCTAATCGAAAGCACGCACGACATCGACGAAGGCGAGGGCCGGCTGGCCGAGGCGCTGGCGCATCCGGCGTTCGGCTTCTGCCGCGAGCCGGCGGCGCTGTTGCGCGCGCTGATCGTTCCGGACGAGCCGGGCGACGACATCGCGATCTTGACGCTGCGCGTGGGCGCCGGTGCGGACTGGAGCTTCGATGCGAACGATGCGCGCGCGGCGCAAGCGGCGCGCAAGTCGTTCGTCGGCCGCCTGCGCGCAGCGGGCGTCAACGAGGAGAATCGAGTCGCCTGTGAGATCGTCTTCGGTGAGATCGTGGGCAACGCCGCACGCTACACGCCGGGCCCGGTCGACGTCGCGCTGCTGCGCGACGGGTCCTCGGCCCGTTTGGCCGCGCTCGATCGCGGTCCGGGCTTTCGCTGGAACGCGGCCCCGCCGCCCGATGAGATGGCCGAGAGCGGCCGGGGTCTGTTCTTGATCGGGACGCTCGGCCGCGAGGTGCGCGTGGAACACATCGCCGGATTCGGGTCGTACGTCGAGGTCGTGCTGCCGGTCGGAGGGTGACGTGCGAGCGGTGTTCGCAGCCGCGTATTCGAAGCAGACGGGATGCCGACCCCGATCGATGTGACGCACGAGCGAACGTTCAGTGGAACGACGCGCCGCATTTACCAATTGCTGGCGGAACTCGGGACGTCGCAGGACGCGATCTGGCCGTTCGCATCGCAGCCCTTCATCCGCAGCGCAGGTCCGCTGACCCCGGGCGTCACCGAGGAATGGCATCTCGGCATTCACGCGATCCTGGACGAGACGGAGAACGAGCATCGCATCGTCTGGCGCATCGACAACGAGGGCGTCGAGGGGACCCACGGATTTTTCCTCGAGGCGCAGGGCCGGCGGGTCGTGCTGCGGCATCGAATAACGGCCACGCTGGACGAGACACAGGGCCGCCTGCTGTGGCGCCGCGTGGAAGAACAGCACGAGCGCGCGATCACCGGCCTCTTCGATAAGCTGGCCCGCGTCCTCAAACGCTGAGCGGAGGTCGCTCGATGAAAAAACGACGCCTGGGAGACGGCGGCCCGCTGGTCGGTGAGATCGGCCTGGGCTGCATGGGGATGTCCGAGTTCTACGGCGAGGGCGATGAGGCGGAGTCGATCCGCACGATCCATCGCGCGCTGGAACTCGGCGTCACGATGCTCGACACGGCCGACATGTACGGCTTCGGCCGCAACGAGGAACTGGTCGGGCGCGCGATCGCGGGACGGCGCGACGAGGTGTTCCTCGCCACGAAGTTCGGCATCGTCCGTGACGAGCACGATCCGAGCAAGCGCGCCATCAACGGACGGCCGGACTACGTGCGCGCGGCGTGCGACGCGTCGCTCGCCCGGCTGGGCACCGATCACATCGACTTGTACTACCAGCACCGCGTAGATCCGGCGACGCCGATCGAGGAGACGGTCGGTGCGATGTACGAGCTGGTCCACGCTGGCAAGGTACGCTACCTCGGACTCTCCGAAGCGCCGGCGGAAACAGTGCGCAGAGCGGAGGCGGTCGCGCCGATCATCGCGCTGCAGAACGAGTATTCGCTCTTCACCCGCGACATCGAGACCAACGGGGTGCTGGCGACGATTCGCGAGCTCGGCATCGCGCTCGTCGCGTACAGCCCGATCGGACGCGGCGTGCTTACCGGAAAGATCAAGAGCGCGAACGATTTCGCCGCCGACGACTTCCGCCGGACCGTGCCGCGCTATCAAGGAGCGAACCTCGCGCACAACTTGACGATCGTCGAGCGCATCGCGGTCATCGCGCACGACGCGGGCGTCACCCCTGCGCAGCTCGCGCTGGCCTGGGTGCTCGCGAAGGGCGAGGACATCGTTCCGATCCCCGGCACGAAGCGGGTGAAGTACGTCGAGGAGAACTGCGCCGCCGCCGCCATACGGCTGACGCCGCTGCAATTAACGCTGCTCGACGAAGCCGCACCGCCCGGTGCGGCCGCCGGTCAGCGGTACGCCGACATGACCGCGATCGGTCGCGGCTGAACGACGCGTACGTGTGGAACGTTTCGAGGGGCGCGCTGCTCGCTCTCGCGCTCACGGTTGCGGCGTGCGCGCACGACGCGCGCAACGTGGAGACGACCGCGTCGCCTGCGCCGGCGCCGTCGATCAGCGCCGCGCCGGCGGTGCAGCTGGGCTCGTGGTGCCACGTGGTTCCGCTCGAGCGCTCGTTCTGCAGCGTGTTGGTCCTGTCCGCGCCGAAGACGACGTTGCGGCTGGCGGTCCAGGACACGCAAGAACGTCGCGAACGCGGGCTGATGGGCGTGCGCGCGGTTCCGGCGGGTGAGGGGATGCTGTTCGCGTTCGCGGACGGCGACGGGCCGCATCAGTTCTGGATGAAGGACACGCTCGTGCCGCTCGACATGATCTTCGTGCGCAGCGACGGCATGGTGATGGCGATCGCGGAGAAGGTGCCGGCAACGAAGGCCGGCACGCCCGAGGGTCGCATCGCGCGGCGCGACGGCGAGGGACGCTACGTGATCGAACTCGCGTCGGGCGAGGCCGAACGCGCCGGACTCGACGTCGGCATCCGCCTAGCGATTCCGGAGATCGCCGCGCGCTGACCCTTCGACAAGCTCAGGGTGACACGGACGTGTCGGCTACAGCTGCGTGTCGTTGCTCGGAGCGCGCAGGATCGAGACGGTGATCGGGATGCTGGCGGTCTGACCGTCGTTGCGTGCGGCGACCAGCGAGAGGCGCAGCGACGTCGCGGCCGGCGGCAGGCCGAGCACGTTGGCGGAGAAGACGCCTTGCCACTGGCCCGGGCCGACCGGGGAAAGCGAGATCGTACTCGAACCGGTGCCGATCGTAAGCCGTTGGACGTTCGTCGTCGTGATCGCGCTGACGCGCACGGTCGAGTTCGGCGTAAACACCGTCGGCGTGAGCGTCACGTAGAAGATCTGCGGCGCGTCGCCCGGCGCGGCGAAGTTGCTCGGCGGCGGCGAGCCGTACACGAAGGTGTTCGCGAGCGCGAACGCGCTCGGCAGCGGGTTCGGCGACGGGCCGGTCGTTGGGGCGCCCGCCGGGGCGGCGGATTTCGCGCCGGTCGTCGATTGCGGCGCCGGCGTCGCGGGGACGCGGACCGGCGTCGGCGCGGGCGTCGGAAAGGCCGCGTTCGGCGGAAGCGTCGGCAGCGGCCGCGCCGTCGGTATCCCGATGCCCGGCATCAGCGCGGCGCTCGGGATCGTGCTGTTCGCACCGTCGAGCACGTGCGGCGTGACGACGATAATCAGCTCGTTGCGCGTGCTGGTCGTGTTCACGTTGCGGAACGCGCGCCCGACCAGAGGGAGGTCGCCCAACAGCGGGATCTTGCTGTCGGTGCGTTGCGTGTTCTCTTGGATGAGGCCGCCGATCACCAGCGTCTCGTTGTCGCGCAGATGCACCGTCGTCTGGGTGTCGCGAGTCGAGATCTGCGGGACGCCGTTGAGATACCCGGTCAGCGAGTTGACGATCGGATGGAGCGCGACGCTGAGTTCGCCGGCGTTGGTGATGATCGGCGTGATGTCGAGCGTCACGCCGGTCTGGAAGCTTTGGAGCTGCGTGGTCGCGACCGTTCCCGTGCCGCCGCCGACGGTGGTCAGAATGCTGATCGTGTCGCCGGCTCGGATCGTCGCGGTCCGTCCCGACAACGTCGTGATGCGGGGATCGGCGAGGACACGCGCGTGGCCGTTCTGCAGCAGCAGGTTCACCGACGCCTGAAAGGAGATTCCGGTGCGCGTGAACGGCTGGATGCCGATCAGCCTGCCGGCGATGCCGTCGGGGCTCGGGGTCGGCAGGATCTCGCTGAACGTCGATCCGATCGAGTTCGTTCCCAATTGCAGCCCGAGATTGCGCGAGCTGTTCTCGTCGAGCTCCAAGATCTCCGTATCGAGCACGACCGATTGCGGGATGATGTCGAGCGAGAGCGCGAGCTCTTTTGCGTCGCGGATCGATTGCGCCGAGCCGGTGAGGATCAGCGACTGCATCCCGTTGGGCACCGTCACGCGCAACTCGGGATGGGCCGGCTGCAGGGCCTGTTGCACCGCCGTCGCGATGTCCTGGGCGGACGGCAGCGAGTTTTGACCCGAGATGCCGGGGACGATCGAACGCAGTTGGACGATCTCGTGCGACGTCGAGACGATGACGGCGGGGGCGCCTTCATCGCCGCCGCCGCGGTTCTGCCCCGGCGCGTTCGTGCCATCGAGTTGCGCGATGCCATCGGCGATGCGTTGCTGATCCGGCGCGCTGGCGGTCACGGAGATCGCGTTGAGGCTCGCGTCGACCGCGATCTGGACTTGCGGGAAGGCGCGCCGGATCAAGGCGGCGACGGAGTCGGCGTCGACGTTCTTCAATCGGTAGATCTGCGTGTATTGCGTGCCGAACGGCGGCACGTCCAGCTGCGCGATCAAGGCCTTCGCGCGCTGAACGTCTTCGGGGGGACCGCTCAGCGTAATGGTCGGCCCGGAGACGGCGACCCGAACGTGCGTCAGTTGCGAGCTGACGCCGCGCGCGATGTCGCTCGGGCGGCGCTGCAGCACCTTGACCGCGTCGCTGGTCACCGGCGCGAGCGTCGCTTGCGGCGACGCGGCGTCGATACCCGCCACGGTGGCTTTGATCTGCGCGAGGTCGCCCGGCGGTGCGCTCACGAGCATGGTCGAGCGGCTGACCAGCGTGATCTTCGCGGTCGGATAGAGCGGTCGCAGCCGGTCCGCGACGAGGGCCGCGGGCTGCGAGCGCAGCGTCAGCGCTTCGGTGGCCGCTTTCGTCGGGTCGCGTACGTCGAGGCCTTGGACGACCGCGCGCGCGGCTTGGATGTCGCCGTCCGCTCCCTCGAGCACCAGCGTGTTGCCGGAGCCGCCTTCGGCGACCGACAAGTGCGGAAAGAGTCCGCGCAGGACGCGTGCCGCGCGCGTCGCGGGCAGAATCGTCAGCGGCACGACGGCGGAACTGCGCATGGAGACGACGACGGTGCGCCCGTCACGCACGCAGCGCAGTCGAGCCTGCGCGCACACGGCGTGCAGCGCTTCGTCCGGCGTCGCGTCGCTCAGCGAAAGGGTGACGGCCCCGTGCACTTCGTCGCCCACGCTGACGTTCAGACGCGCCGTCTCGCCGAGCCGGATCAGCACGTCGCGCACCGGCTCGGCGCGGGCGACGAGGTGGATGCGCGCGGTCGCGGCGACCGCTGGGCCGCTTTGGACGGCGAGGCCGCCGGAGGCACCGAGGGCGATCAGCAGCGCAAGGGCAAGCGAACCCGCCTGCCGTCGAAGCAGCGGCGCGCGCGAAAACCCGAGCAGCCAGACGATGCCGGCCCGGAACACCCCCATTCCGGGCGCCTTCGCCCACAAGGGACGAGTTGCTTGCTCCCGGAGCGGTGAGAGTTCAGGAGAAGGCGTTTTCTCCGGTGATCGCTTGGCCGAGAATCAGCGTGTGGACTTCGCTCGTCCCCTCGTACGTGAGGACGCTCTCGAGGTTGTTCATGTGCCGGATCACCGGGTATTCGAGCGTGATGCCGCTCGCGCCCAGGATCGTGCGCGCTTCGCGGCAGATCGCGAGCGACTCGCGCACGTTGTTGAGCTTGCCGAACGACACGTGCGCCGTGTGCGCGCGGCCCTGGTCCTTGAGCCGGCCGATGTGCAGCGCGGTCAACAGTCCCTTGTTGATCTCGAGCATCATGTTGACGAGTTTTTCTTGCGTGAGCTGAAAGGCGGCGATCGGCTTGCCGAACTGCACGCGCGTCTGCGCGTACTGCAGCGCCGTTTCGTAGCACGCGCGCGCTGCGCCGAGCGCTCCCCACACGATCCCGTAGCGCGCCTCGTTGAGGCACGACAGCGGCCCGCGCAGCCCGCTGACGTTCGGCAGCATCGCCGAGGACGGAAGACGGCAGTCTTCCAGAATCAGTTCGGAGGTGATCGACGCGCGCAGCGAGAGTTTCTTCTCGATGTTGCGCGTCGAAAAGCCCTTTGTTCCCTTCGGCACGACGAAGCCGCGAATCGTGCCGCTCGCGCCGTTCTCCGCGTCGACGCGCGCCCACACGATTGCGACGTCGGCGATGCCGCCGTTGGTGATCCACGCCTTCGAACCGTTGAGCACGTAGTCGGAACCGTCGCGCCGCGCCGTCGTGCGCATGCCGCTGGGGTCGCTGCCGAAATCCCACTCGGTCAAACCGAAACAGCCGATCGCGTCGCCCGCCGCCATGCGCGGGAGCCACGTCTGCTTGTGCTCTTCGGAGCCGTGGGCCCAGATCGCGTACATCGCGAGCGATCCTTGCACGGAGACGAACGAGCGGAACCCAGAGTCGCCGGCTTCGAGCTCGAGGCAGGCGAGGCCGTACGCGACCGCGCTCGTTCCGGCGCAGCCGTAGCCTTGCAAGTGCATTCCGAGCAGGCCGAGGTCGCCGAGCTCCTTCGCCATCGCCTGCGGAAAGGTATGGTCCTCGAACCACTGGGCGATGTTCGGCAGGACGCGATCGCGCACGAACTTGCGCACGGTGTCGCGGATCAGCCGCTCGTCGTCGTTCAGCAGCGCGTCGATGCCGAGGAAGTCGTGGGCGCTCGGCGCCGGGACGTTCGCGCGGTGGGTGTCGGAACTCGCCGTCGTGCTCATGAAACCGGCTTCGGGCGCCCGAAGCACGCTCCTGGCGAAGAGCGTCAGTATCCGGGCGCTGCTTGTTCGCTCCCGCTGCCGGCCGGCGACGACCGCGTGACCGCATACGCTAAACTCATCGCCGCGATCAGCAGGACGCACGCGAGCAGCCAAGCGGCGCCCGGAAGATTCCAGCTGCGCAGCACGCCGATCGAAGCCGCGAACGTCAGGCTGAACATCCCTGGCCCAACGAGCGTCGCGATGCCGCGGAGGCTGCCGAGCGCGCCCTGCAGCTGTCCTTGTTCGGAGGGCGAGACGCGGCGCGTCATCAACGACTGCGTGGCTGACGGCGCCAGGCCCCACAACGACATCGCGAGGATGCCTAGGCCGAACATCCACCCCGTCGGCCCCAGGCCCATCAACGCCGTGCCGGACGCGGCCGAGACCAGCCCGGCGAGGAGCGCGCGCCGTTCGCCCAGGCGCTTGACGATCGCGTGCGTGAACGGTCCCAGAGCCATCGACGTCACGCCGACGGCCGCCAGCGACAGACCGACCGCGCGCGTGTCCCAGCCGTAGCGATACGCAACGTAGAGCACCCAGATAGTCGGCATCACGATGCCGGCGAGGTTGCTCAGAAACGTGACGGACGCCAAGCCGAAGAGTTCGTGGTGCGAGCGCAGCAGCGCCAGCGACCCGAGCGGGTTCGCGCGCTGCCACGAAAACGCAGCGCGGCGCGAGGCCGGCAGCGATTCTCGCAAGACGAAGAACCCGAACGCCGCGTTGAGCAGGCTGAAGCCGGCGGAGACCCAGAACGGGAGCCGCGGATCCGCGCCGCCGAGGAGCCCGCCGATCGCCGGCCCGAGGATGAAGCCGAGGCCGAACGCGGAGCCGATCATCCCGAACGCGCCGGCGCGTTTTTCGGGCGGCGTGACGTCGGCGATGTACGCGCTCGCCGTCGCGACGCTCGCGGAGGTGATCCCCGAGACGACGCGTCCGATGAAGAGCCACGCCAAATTCGGCGCGAGCGCCATCACCACGTAGTCGAGGCCGAGCCCGAGGCTCGAGAGCACGATTACCGGGCGACGCCCGAAACGATCGGAGAGCGCGCCGAGCAGCGGCGAGCAGAAGAACTGCATCACCGCCCACGCCGTCGCGAAGATTCCGAACACTTCCGAAGCACGCGCGACCTCGCCGCCGACGAAGCCGAGCACCAGTTTCGGCAAGACGGGGCCGATGATGCCGAACGCCAGCATGTCGAGCGTCACGGTCGCGAAGATGAACCACAGCGCGGCGCGGGACGGCGCGGCGGGCGCATCGAGGGTCAGATCAGCGGTCGTTTCCAAGGAGTTCCTCCGGCGAGGGAATCGCATCGAGCGCCAGGATCCAGAGCTCAACCGCGCGCGCGAGACGTTTGCGATCGCGCGTCGCGCACAAGTCGAGCAAGAAACCGCGGTAGCCGGCGAGCAGTATGCTGGCGAGCGCGCGGGCGTCGGATTTCGTGTGCCCGTCGCGCAGTGCCGAGCGTTCGAGGTAGTCGAGCCAATCGTCGACTGCGTGCCGTAAAAACAGCCCGTAGCGTTTGCGGTCCTGCAGTGCAAGGCCGTAGATTTCGAAGAAGAGCCGGAACACCGGTTCGTTGGCGGGCGCGCTCATCAGCGTCCACGCCGCGCGCACCGTCTCGGCGTAGCTCTGCGGGTTGGTCGGGAGATCGGCGAAGACCGCGCGCTGGCGCGCGCGAGCCGACGCGAGGATCTCGGTGATCAGCTCCTCTTTCGAGGAGAAGTAGTAGAGCAAGACCCGTGGACTCGAGCCGACGGCGTCCGCGAGCGGACGCAGCGACAGATCCGAAAGCCCATTGGCCGTAACGTAGTCGACGATGCTCTCGAGCAGCGCCGCGCGGCGTTCCTCGTCAGCAATCCGAGCCACCCCCGCACTCTAGCATACTTGAAACGATCGTTTCAAGTATGCTAGACCTCAGATCGGAAAGACCGTCTCCGCGTCCCGTCGCTGAGCCAGCGCCCGCACTCCGTTTCTCACGAGGCGCTCGAAGTGCTCCGTCGCGAGGTGAGCGTCCAGCGCCGCCGCATCCCGGTATGCTTCCCACAGCGCAAACACGTTCGGCTTCTCTCGGCTTCGAGCGACGTCGAAGGTGATCACGCCTTCTTCTTTGCGTGAGGCATCGCGAAGCTCGCGCAGGATCGATTCGGCTTCGTCCGCGTCTCCCGGAGCGAACGTGAAATGGATGGACTGGATGAGCATATCGTCTCCTTTGGCCTCCGCAAATCGAACATCTGCGTGAGCCCGCAACCATGGTGTTCGCCGGTTCCCCACGATCCACGCGTTGCGGCTTCGCTCGACGTCAGTAGTTCGTCACTTCATTTCGGGCTTATCCTATAAGCAGGCGAATCATTGCCTCTTTTCCGAGGAGAACAATGATGGCTACGATAGCGCGAGAGGTTGTCGCCTGATGACCGCTCGCTACTGAGAAGCCAGGAGCATGCGCACCTACTTGCGGCTTGTGATCTTGGGAGTCGTCGCCATCGCATTCGGCCGGAACGCGAATGCGCTCCCAACGTTTTCCTTCGTGAATACGGCGGATGGGAGCGCGAGCGCCGCCGAATCTCAGCCTGCCCTTGCCGACGAGCGGTTGATGCCCGCCCTGGGCGCTGCGCCCGGGGAGCAACGAATTCCAACCTCAAACGACAGAGCACGCTTCATGCCGGAGAGCACCGCCTGGCTCAACTCCGCTCGTTTGAGCAATGAGTCGCTGCGCGGAAAGGTCGTGCTGGTCGACTTCTGGACCTACTCCTGCATCAACAGCCTGCGAAATTTGCCCTACGTGAAAGCCTGGGCGGCAAAATACAAGGATGCGGGTCTGGTCGTGATCGGTGTGCATACACCTGAGTTCGCGTTCGAGAAAGAACGCGCGAACGTAGAAGGTGCCGCGCGCGACCTGAAGGTTACCTACCCGGTCCCCATCGACAGCAACTACATGATTTGGCAGGCGTTCAACAATGAATACTGGCCCGCGGACTACCTCATCGATGGGAAGCAACGAATTCGTTATCACAACTTTGGGGAGGGCAATTACGGCCAGACCGAGCGTGTCATCCAGCAACTTCTGAAGGACAACGGAGCCATCGGCGTGAGTGGGAGCACGGTTCACCTAAGCGCTCGAGGAGTCGAGGCACCGCCCAGCAATGAGGTTGGATCTCCCGAAACCTATGTCGGCTATCGTCGCGCCGAGCGTTTAGCATCGCCCGAACGAGTGGCTCAAGACGCACGAACGGTTTACAGCCCACCCGCGAGACCTTCTTTGAATCAGTGGGGATTGAGCGGACCGTGGAACGTCGGTGCCGAGAACGCGGCGCTTGTGGAGGCGCCCGGCAAGATCGTGTTCCGGTTCCACGCCCGCGACCTGCACATGGTGTTAGGTCCGGCGAAGATCGGTACGCCCGTTCGCTTCAAGGTGAAATTGGACGATGCCGCACCTAGCCGCGATTTTGGCGTTGATTCCGGCCCTGACGGCGCCGGTGAGATTCGAGTGCCTCGGCTCTATCAACTCATCCGGCAAACGGGTCAAATTCACGATCGGACTTTTGAGATCGAATTTCTCGATCCCGGCGTCCACGCGTATGCGTTCACGTTTGGCTAGGTGCACGCACGGGCGGCGTCTCGAGGAACGGAGGAGTCGCGCGGACGCGGGTGGCAGAGCAAGCGGAACTGCAGCCATGCCGAGCAGAGGTGACGCTCCTGTACCAATTCGCTCGCAGACCCGAGGTCGCGCGCGCCGAAGCGGCGCCGTCGAGACCCGAGCCTGCC